>JAVHQX010000001.1:0-5366 GCA_036171355.1 Patescibacteria group bacterium
CGCAGGCGAGAGCCGAGCACCCAGCGGGGGTGACCCGCGACAGGACCCGCGGCGGGGCAACTCTGGCATGCCCGGCGGGGCCGACTTCTCTTGGCTGCCCTTGGTGCGCGCGACAAAAAAGCCCCTCTCCGAAGAGAGGGGCCGTAGGACGAAAGAGCGGTCATGGCGGCTACTCGCTGGTGCGGTAGTTGCCGTCCTTGAACAGCGCGCAGGCGACGGATCCCCAGGAACCGGGGGCGTAGCCGGCGCGGCTGCCGTAGGACTCGAAGTACCCGTAGAACGACGGGCACACGACGACGTACTGCGGGCGTTCCTCGAGGCGGAAGCCCACGAGGTTGCCCTTGTCATCGTAGTCGCGGCGCCGGATGATCCGGGTGACGGCGTTGGCCATCGAATCATGGACGTGGCCCATGATCACGAAGTCCACCGACTCCTGGAACTCGGCCGGACGGCTGGCGGCGTTCATCTTGCCGCCCTTGGTGCCGGACCCGGTCGTGCCGTGGTGGCAGTAGAAGGTGAACCTGCGGCCCCAGGCGAGGACGTCGGCGTAGATCGGCTCGCTGAAGTAGGGGATGCCGAGCTCTCGGCAGACGATCTCCAGCGGGTCGAGGTTGGCCTTCTTCCAGGTGCGCCACTCGTGGTTGCCGGGCTGCGCCCAGAGGATCTTGTGGGCGATGGGACGGAGGAGCTCGATCATGCCGGGCTCCTTCTTCTCATCGGATCCGTAGAGCTGCTCGCGGGGCGTGAGCGTGGACTCGTACACCGCGCCGCCGATCGAACCGTCGATGGCGTTCTCGATGATGTCACCGTTCAGGAACGCGTAGGCGTCGTCGGTGGCTTCGATCCACTTCAGGTACTCGCGGAAGCGCTTGGTGCTGTGCGCCTTCGCCCCGTAGTGGACGTCCGAGAGCGGGACGATCTTGAGCCGTGGGACCTTGAGGTCCATGGGGAACTGGATCCATAGGTAGGGTTCGCGCCTCCCCGAGGTCCAGAGCGCCCACGAACGCGGCCTGACCGTCTTGTCGAGCGGCCGCGGAGCGGTGACGAACACCGAGACGTTGTCCCCGTTCTTCTGTTCGAAGAGCGCGTGAGACGGGGGGAGGGTCAGCTTCCTGACCTTCTCTTCGTCGAGCCTGGGGATCTTGAGATGCTTCGCGATCTCCGCCGCGGTGTGCGGCGAGGAAAGGAAGTCCGCCAGCGTGGTCGGATCGGCCTTCTTGTTGGTGCTCATGACTTACCCCCGTGTTCGGTCTTCACGTGATGGGTGCCATCGGGGTAGATGTACAGGACGACCGTTTCGTTCGTCGGAGGCGTTTCGCCCCGGCGCGCGGCACGGGTGCCCAGGTACTTCTTGAAGTTCCCGATGATCACCTGGAATCCCTCGCGGCCGTCGAGCCGGCCCCTGACGGGGTCGCGGCAGACCTTGACCGTGCGGTTCCAGATGGCATCGCCGACGTGGCCGCCGATGATGAAGTGGGTGTACTCGTGCATCGTCGCCGGCCGGCGGAGGGCGTTCATCTTGGCGCCCTTCACCTGCGCGGTGGAATGCCCGTGCATGGCCCACAGCGTGAACAGCCGCTTTCCCCAGAACAGGTCGATGTAGACCGGCTCCAGGAAGTAGGGGATGTCCAGCTTCGCGCAGAAGTGCTCGAGCGGGTCGAAACCCTGCTGCGCGAGCGATCGCGCCTCGAGGCAGCCCTGCTGCGCCCACAGGATCTTGTGGGCGACGGACTGCATCTTCTTGGCGAACTGCACGGCGCGCTCGAGCAGGATCTGCTCGCGCACTTCGCGCTTGCCGCCCTTGATCTCCGCGATGACGTCGCCGTTCAGGAAGCAGAACGTGTTCGGCTCCTTGGCGATCTTGCGGATGATGGCGCTGAAGCGTTCATCGTCGTGCGCCGGATCCCCGAAGAGGATGCCGTCGAGCGGGATGATCCGGAGCTTCTGGTGATTGAAGTCCTCCGGGAAGGCGACCACGCCGTACGGCTGGCCGTTCTTCTCGCGCTGCCACGCCCACGCGCGGTCCGGCCGCTTGAAGCTGCCGATGCTCGGGACGCAGACGTACGTGTCCTCCTGGGAGAGGTTCTTGGGACCGGGGAAGAGCTCGTAGCCCTCGAAGCCCTTGGCGAGCCTCTGGGTCGCCTCTTCGGCGGTCAGCTTGAACTCCTTGGCCACCTCGGCGATCGAGCGGCCGCGCGTCATGAAACGCGCGATCTGCTCGTCGGTGACGGGGGGCCTCTCCTTAGCGGGGGCCTTGAGCGCCGCGCCAGCGGCAGCGGAACGCTTCTTGGGGGCCTTTCCCGCCCCTTCGGTTTGACGCTTTGCCATCGTCGTGTCCTCCAGAACGGGGGAGAGGTTGTGAATGACCGCAACTCTCGCGGTCCCCGTATCACGGATACAGAGAAACCATAAGAGCACTTCCATCTTAGCAGCGGGCGTACTCATGTCAACCTGCCGATAATAGGCTCCACTTCGCGGTTTTCCGGCGCATGTGCGATGCCGCGCCGCCGTAAAAAATACCCTTGCAGTATCGCGAGTGCTACGCTAAGGTAGCCCATCGAAATGGAGGCCGAACGGCACATCCGTATGAAGACGGTAGAATCGGTGACCGAAGGACATCCTGACAAGGTCTGCGACCAGATTGCCGACGCCATTTTGGACGCCTATCTTTCGCGCGACGCGGCGAGCCGCGTCGCAATCGAGGTCTTCGGTTCCCACGGCGCCCTCATGATCGGAGGCGAAGTGTCGTCCACGGCCGAGGTCGAACCCGCGGCGATCGCCCTCAAGGTCTACAAGGAGATCGGCTACCAGGACGATCTCGAGGTTTTCACGAACGTCGAGGAGCAATCGCCCGACATCGCGCGCGGCGTCGACACCGGCGGGGCCGGCGACCAGGGCATCATGTACGGTTACGCGACCGCGGAGACGCCGGAGTTCCTGCCCGCCCCCGTGGTGTTCGCGCATCGCCTCGCCTGGGGGCTCGCCAACCTTCGCCGCAACCATCCCGACTTCTCCTGGCTCCGTCCCGACGGCAAGACGCAGGTCACGATGGACCGCGGCCGCGTCCTCACCGTGCTCGTCTCCGCCCAGCACCGTGAAGACATGGCGCAGTCGGACATGCGCAAGCGCATCATCAAGCATCTGATCGAGCCGGCCATCGGCGACACGAGCGACGTGAAAGTGCTGTTCAATCCGACCGGCGCATTCGTGCGCGGCGGGTTCTCCGCCGACACTGGCCTCACCGGGCGGAAGCTCATGGTCGACACCTACGGCGGCCTCATCCCGCACGGCGGCGGCGCGTTCTCCGGCAAGGATCCGACCAAGGTCGACCGCTCGGGCGCCTACATGGCCCGCTTCGCCGCGAAGAACCTCGTCGCCAACGGCCTCGCCAAGAACTGCCTGGTGTCGGTCGCGTACGCGATCGGCAAGGAGGAGCCCGTGATGCTCAAGTCGACCTCCGGCGACGGACGCGACCTATCGCGATCCCTCCAGTCGCTGTTCGATTTCCGGCCGCGCGCCATCATGGAACGTCTCTCGTTGCGCCGCCCGATTTACCGGCAGAGCGCCGCGTACGGGCATTTCGGGAGGGACGAGTTTCCTTGGGAACATATCGTGCTGCAGTGACCGCGAGTCGGCGGTAAACAGTTTTCAGTTCACGGTTATCCGTTATCAGTTTTTTGGTTTCAGTTAACAGTCAACGGTCGGCCGATTGAACTGAAAACTGATAACTGTTCACTGATAACTGCAAAAACGGCCCCGCGGGGCCGTTTTTGCTATACTTCACGCACTATGGATTGGTCGAGCGTTCCGTGGGTCGACATCGGGGTCGTCGTGGTGGCGGCGTGGTACATGGCGGAGGGCTACCGCCGCGGGTTCATCGTTTCCGCGCTCGACGCACTCGGGTTCTTCGCGGGCTTCGCGGGGGCGCTGCTTTTCTATGCGCCGCTCGCGGCCTGGGCTTCCTCGCGCTACGGCATCGCGCGGCCGTTCGTGAAACCGGCCGCCTTCCTCGCCCTTCTCGTCATCCTGCAGGTCGCGGCGAACCGTGCCGCGTTCTTCGTCTACCGCGGCACCCCCGTACGGGTCCGGGCGGCGAAGGTGAACCGCGCGCTCGGAATCATCCCCGGGTTCCTCGATGCCGCGTTCACGATGGCCATCATGCTGTCGCTGGTCCTCGCCCTGCCGATGCCGCAGGCCGTGAGGAAGGCGATCCTCGGTTCGCCGACCGGCGCGCTGGCCGTGCGCGCGTCGGGGTCGCTCGACGCAGCGTTCACCGGCGTCTTCGGCGGAGCCGTGAAGGAATCGCTCACGTTCGTCACGATCGGGGAGGGCACGGAAGAGTCGGTCGATCTCAACTTCCGGACCGACGGTTTCGCGCCGGATGCCGCCGTCGAGGCGCGGATGCTCGCGCTCGTGAACAGCGAGCGGACGAAGCGCGGCTTCAAGCCGCTCAAGGCCGATTCCGCGCTCGTGAAGCTTGCGCGCGCCCATAGCGCCGACATGCTGTCGCGAGGATACTTCTCGCACGTCACGCCGGAGGGCGTGTCGCCGACCGGCCGCGCCGACGCCACCGGCTATTCCTATCGCGTGTTCGGCGAGAACCTCGCGCTCGCGCCTGACGTGCCGCTCGCGCACCAGGGCCTCATGGACAGTCCGGGCCATCGCGCCAACATCCTTTCGCCCGATTACGGCAGGGTCGGCATCGGCATCGAGGATGCGGGCGTCTTCGGCATCATGGTCACGCAAGAGTTCGCGGATTAGGACGGACCGCGCGTGTTTCGGACTCATGGTTCCGGCAGCTCGGCCTTCGGCCGAGCCCTCGCCGCGCGGTCCGTCGAGGGAGTGGGGGATGGAAATCCGGCCTGCGGGCCGGATTTCTCGAAGGCCGCCTTCAAATTCTTTCGGACCTTGTCTCGGCTGGTTCACCAGACTACAATCACCGCCGGCCGCCTCAAACGGCCGTCGTTCTTTCCACCGCATGCCGCACAGGAGGCGGGTATGCAGCAGGTCGTCGGTGCCGTGGCGCTGTGGACGGCGATCATCGCGGAGATCGCGATTTTCACGTTCGTCATCTTTTTTTCGATCAAATATTGCATCCCATGGGCCGATCTCAGGGAGAAAAGGCTGATCAGGGAAAGGCTCGTCCGTCGCATTCCCGCGCACCGCGAACGCCTGCGCCGGCTGCTCGCCCGCGCGCGGCATCCCGTGCGCCGTTACCGCGCCGTCTGGGCGCGCTCGCTCGCGGACGACATCACCCGCGACGCGACCCGGCTTCTCGTCGCCTGCGGTTCGCTCATCGGCACTATCGAACGCCACCTCGCCTACTGGCCGCGCGAGGCGGAACAGATCGACGGCGACGTTTCGGC
>JAVHQX010000002.1:0-5348 GCA_036171355.1 Patescibacteria group bacterium
CAAATATCGCCTGCGCATGCCCGACGAACAGATCGACAAGGCGCTCGCCATCGCCGGCAAGATCGACGGCATCGTGATCCTCGAGGTGCAGCCCGGCCTCGCCGACCTCATGAAGGAGATCGCGTCGCTCGAACCCTACCTCATCAAGCCGCAGGTCCATCTCGCCATCGATCCCGAATTCGTCATGCAAAAGACGGGCGCGCGGCCGGGCATCAGGGTGGGGACGGTCGACGCGGCCGACGTGAACGCCGCAGCCGAATACCTGGCGGGACTGGTGCGGGCGAACGATCTGCCGCCCAAGGTGCTGATCGTCCATCGCTACACGCGCGACATGGTGACCCATGCAACGGCGATCGCGCCCCTCCCCGAGGTGCAGATCGTGATGGACATGGACGGCTGGGGCCCTCCTGAAAAGAAGTTCAGCACGTACAACGCCTACCTCAATCCCGAACCCGTCCAGTTCACCGGGTTCAAGCTTTTCTACAAGCACGACATCAAGCGTCCCGGCTCGCGTCTTTTGATGCCGTCGGAAGTCCTCGAGCTGACGCCCCAGCCGATCTTCATCCAGTATCAGTGACGGCGGCGCGGTCGCCCGGCTTTTCGGCGCCGCGTCGCGACGCCAGAAAATCGTGTATACTCAAGGCATCACTCCTGATTTCCGTCGGCCTTCGTCGGCGGCACGTATATGGCGCAGACGCGCAAAATCATCGCCGATCCGCCGCTCACGCGGAAAATGTTTTCCGAGACCGGCGCGTGGACCTGGGTCTGGACCGTCGTCCGAGTCTACGTCGGCTACGGCTGGCTCACCGCGGGCTGGCACAAGGTCACGAGCCCCGCTTGGGTCTCCGGCGGATCGGCGCTCAAGGGGTTTTGGGAGAAGGCGGTCATGATCCCCGACGCGCCGGCCAAACCGGCGATCACGTACGACTGGTTCCGCGCGTTCCTCCAGGCGCTCCTGTCGGGCGGCCATTACACCTGGTTCGCGAAGCTCATCGCCTACGGGGAGATCTGCGTCGGGATCGCGCTCATCGTCGGCGCGTTCGTCGGCATCGCCGCGTTCTTCGGCGCGTTCATGAATTTTAACTTCATGCTCGCGGGCAGTTCCTCGACCAACCCCGTGCTCTTCCTCGGCGCGATCATCCTCATGCTCGCGTGGAAGACCGCAGGCTACTGGGGTCTCGACCGCTGGCTCCTGCAGCGTCTCGGCACGCCGTGGAGCGTGACGCATGCGCCGGAGTCGTCGCCGCCGAAGGCCGGCGCCGCGCCGGCGTAAGGCGCCTATCCATGGCATGATGAAAGCCCCCGCCGGGGGCTTTCGCGTATACGCCGTCTTATTTATATTCATCGATATGCCAAAGATGAACCCCGTCGTCCACTTCGAGATGCCCGCGGAGAACAAGGACCGCATGTGCACGTTCTACGAGACCGCCTTCGGCTGGCAGACCATGAAACCGGGGCCGGAGATGGGGAATTACGTCATCGCGACGACCACCGAGACCGACGAGCGGCGGATGGTGAAGACCCCCGGCGCGATCAATGGAGGCTTTTTCGACAAGAGCGCGCCGGATCAGCATGCGCGCATCACGATCTCGGTCGATGACCTCAAGGAGGCCATGAAGCGCGTCGCCGCGGCCGGCGGCAAGGTCCTCGGCGGAATGCAAAAGCCCGGAGAGCCGGGCGTCGAGGGATACGTGAAGCACGGCAAATTCGCTCTCGCGGGGATCGATTTCATCGCCATGGACAGCAGCGGGCCGCACGACTTCACCTTCACCGAAGCGACGTCGTTCGTGGTGCATTGCGCGGACCAGGACGAGGTCGGCCGGTAGTGGGACGCCCTCAAGGATGGCGTCCGCGACGAAAAGGCGCAGCAATGTGGATGGCTCAAGGACAAGTACGGCCTTTCGTGGCAGATCGTGCCGGACGCGTTTGCCGGGCTGCTCGGCGACCCCGACCCGGCGAAGTCCGGCCGGGTCATGGAGGCGATGCTCAAGATGAAGAAGATCGACATCGCGGGCCTGAAGCGGGCGCACGAGGGCGCATAGCCGCATGCGCGAAATGAAGGCCGCCGGCCCGCAAGGCCAGCGGTTTTTCGTCGTGGCGAGACGATGCGGGGTCAATCCGCCTTTTCGAACACGAACGCTGGCAGCGCCTTTTCCGCCTGGTCAAGCGACATCGGGGGGAAGTATTCGCGCACGAACGTCCGTGTCCACCACGCGCCCGTCTTTTTCCGTTCCTCGGGCGTCGTGAAATGATACTCGTACAGCTCGGCGCGGACGTACCGCGGCGGCGCGCCGGGAAACGGATTCGACGCGAGGAGCGAGAGCGTGCCCTTGTCGTTCTGAAGGAGCTTTCCGAGCATGAAGACGAACCATGGCTCGTTCCGCGCGTCGGAGAAGCTCGCGAACCACATCAGCCAGCCGAGCCGGTAGTGGTACGGCGCGATTTGCGGCGGCATCTTGCCGACGCCGCCCGGTTTGCCGCGGAATCCGTACTCCTTCCAGACCGTCGCGTCCGTGAGCAGTGCGTCGCCGGTGCCCTCGACGATGACCTCGTCGCGCGGCCGCGTGATGCCGCCGAACGCCCCGTACGAGCCGCCCAGATGGAGGGGATTGTAATCGGTGTTCATCGCCTGGCGCGGCGAAAGGAGATTGATGATCGGCGCGAAGCTCATGAGCGCGAAGAGCCCGAACAGCACGATCGCCGCGGTCCCGAGCGCCGGCCCCGGCATGAGCGCGGCCACTGCGGGCGTCGAGAAGAACGACAGTACGCGGTCGTCGAGCAGGCTGAAGGACAGGATCATGGTCAGGAAGCTGAGCCAGGCGAAGTTGCCGCTCACCGCGAGCATCAGGTGGAAGGCGATGGTGACGATGCCGGCAATCGCCGCGACCGGCTGGAACAGGACGTACGCGAACGGCACGACCAGCTCGACGAAATGGTTGAACACGACCCCGCCGCGCAGGAGCGGCCTCGGCAGCCAGTGGAAGAACCAGGACAGCGGGTTCGGCATCGGCTGGGTCTCGAAGTGGTAGTACAGGCAGGTCAGGTCCTTCCAGCACGAGTCGCCGCGCAGCTTGATCATCCCCGCGCCGAACATGACACGGAACAGCAGCCAGCGGAACAACAGGATGACCAGGAACGGCGGCTGCCGGCCCGCCGGACCGAGGAATGCCGCCAGGAAGCCCGCCTCAAGCAAGAGCGATTCCCATCCGAACGAATAGAAGGTCTGCCCGACGTTCACGAATGACATGTACAGCACCCACATCAGGAACCACGAGGCCATGGAGACGCTCGCGCCGAACCGTTCGGTGACGCCGAAGAGCGCGAGGGCGGACACCGCGGCTCCGGCGAAGGCGGCGGAGGCGAAGGCCCAGTCGTACGGGAAGAGCTGAAACAGGCTCGGCGCGTCGCTGAATCCGGCGTACTTGATGAACTGGGGGACCGGCAGAAGCCCGTGCTCGCCGAGCAGCGGGCGGAATTGGTTGAACGCGACTACGAAGCCGACGAGGTACACGAGGGCCAGGCCCCGCTGGAGCGCGACCTTGGTCAGCATGTAGCCGGGTACGGCGCCGGTCGAGAAGAAATCGGAGAGGGTCGAAGCGATCGATTCCATGCCTGCATTTTAGCGGATTTTCCTTTGCCGGTCATCGCTGCCGATGGTATGCTGCACGCATGAAGAAGGTGATCTACGACGGCAGCTGCAAGCTCTGCCGCATCACGATCGACCGGGTCAGAAAGTCTCCCGAAGCGGGGGAGTTCGAGTTCGTCGATTTCACGCGGGACGACGTCCCGTCGGGGGTGGACCTGGATGCGGCGAAGAAGGAGATCCACGTCATCGACGGGAAGGGCGCCGTCCACCGCAACGCCGACGGCATGATGGAGATCCTCGCGTCGAGCCGCCGATGGCGCTCCTTGGCCGCGCTCGGCAGGCTCCCCGTCATCCGCACGCTCCTGCGATGGGGTTATCGCCTCATCGCCCGTTACCGTCACGGCCATCGCCCGTGACGCCGTGAATCCCGCCCGTTATGGAAAGCAGGTTGCAAAAAAATCTCGCGGACCTCTCCGAGCGCTTCGCCAACTCGTCGACTCCGCTCCCGCTGCCGATCAAAATGCGAACGGCGGAGATTCTCCTGCGGCTCATGATACGCAGGAAGGGTTTCGGCATGTTCGTGATTCTCGGCTGGCAGACGAAGTGGCGGAAGCACCTCGACATCTCCGACAGCCGCCAGGATCTCTTCGCGGGCGAGGGGATCGACGTCATGCGGATGAAACCGGACTCCCATCTCCGGAACGACGTGGCGGCGACGGCCGATTTCGACGGCGCCATCCTCATCGACAGGAGGGGCGTCATCGTCCACTCAGGGGCGATGATCGAAGGGATGCGGCCGAGCGTCGTCGCCCAGAAGATCAACCCCGGCCGGTACGCGGACCTTTCCGAGCAGCTCGGCTTCGCGGAAAAGGTGCATACGCGCCACCTGTCCGCCATCGCGGCTTCATACGTGTTCAAGGGAACGACGGTGTTCACGGTTTCGGAGGAGAGCGGCGGTTTCCATGTCTTCGAGAACGGCAGGATCGTTTGCCATTATTGACCGGAAGTATGAAGAACAAGCTGATTGACGGTTTCAACCACGTCACGGGCAGGAAGGGGTTCGATTATTCGGAGATCGATGAGGGCGTGATTATCGGCACCGACATGTGCTGCCAGTTCGGTTTCGCGAAGGAACTGCTGACGAGGAACGTCCGCGCCGACATCAGCCTCGAGGATGAGGACGTCGACGCGCCGCGCGGCGTCGAGTATTTCTTGTGGCTGCCGACGCCGGACGGCCAGCCGCCATCGCCCGACAAGCTGACGCTGGGCGTCCGGACCCTCGAATTCCTCGCCGCGAAGGGGATCAAGGTCTACGTCCATTGTAAGAACGGCCATGGCCGCGCGCCGACGCTCTATGCCGCCTATCTCATGAAAAAAGGGATGAGTTTCGATGCCGCGCTGGCCTTCCTCAAGGAAAAACGGCCGGCGGTGCACCTGACCGAAGCGCAGGCGGCCGCGGTCGCCGCCTACGGAAGATCGCTGGCGGCGACGTCCTGACCGCGCGGACTCGTTCCGGGGACCGCGCGACCGCGCGGTTTTTCGGTCTCCCGAGGGGCGCGACTCTTGCACTCGGATCGCTACTCGTGTATGCTCCCTCGTTCCTCCTTAAGGACGATCAACCCACGCACATGAAGCCATTCAAACGCGACGGCCGCTTCAGCAGCGGTAAGAAGTTCGGCGGCGGCAAGCGTTTCGGCGGCAAGGGCCCCGCGAATCGCGGTTTCGGCGGCCTGCAGCACGCTTTCGTCGGGAGTGCGGTTAT
>JAVHQX010000003.1:0-5344 GCA_036171355.1 Patescibacteria group bacterium
GTGAACGACAATGCGCCGCCGCGGCTGATGCGCAACGACGGCGTGAACAAGAACGCCTGGCTGACGGTGAAGGTCCGCGGCACGCGTTCGAACCGCGACGGCCTCGGCGCGATCGTGGAGATGACCCGCACGGAAGGCGCGGCGCCGCAGGTCCGGGAGATCGGGGCCGCCACGCACTTCCTCGGCCAGAGCGAACGCGCGGCGTTCTTCGGACTCGGCGCATCCGACGCGCCCGTGAAGGAGGTCCGCGTGCGCTGGCCGGCGAGCGGCAAGACGCAGACGTTCACCGACGTCCCCGCGCGGTCCGTCCTCGAAGCGACGGAGCCGCGGTGACGCCGCCTGTGCGAAACGGAAAACCGCCAAGGAAGGCGGTTTTTTCATGCTTCTTCACTTGCCTCCCGCGCGCCGCTTCTTAATGCGCTCGATCCTCTCCATCATCTGGCCGTATTCCGCCTTCTTCTCCTCGGTCATGCCGGGTCCCTCGTAATAGCCCGGCGTCTTGCTGATCTTGTACTGCTCGTAGCCGACGACCGCCATCGCCACGGGATTATAGTCGAGCACCTTGGCGAGATGCTTGTAGTAATCCTTCTGCCGGTCGGGCGACGGCTCGTACCCCTTGCGCGTCATCATGAGCTCGAGGAAGAGCAGGGACGTACTGCCGTTGCGGTCATCGAACGGATGCATGTCGAGCAGGTCGTTGTGCAGCTTCGCCGCCTCGATCTCGAAACGGATCGAAGAGACGCCGCTGACGGCGTCGCGATCGATGAGATCGTTGGCGCGTTCAATCATCGCCCCGACCTGCGGGCGAACGTCGGCCCCGAGGAGCCCGAGGCGCTTCCCGAAAGTGACGATCTGATCGGGGTTCTCGCGCAGCTTCGAAAAGCTCTTGGGAACGATGCCCTTGTTGTTGAGCGCGTGGAGCTCCTCGAGCATCTCGATGCGCACGCCGGGTTCGTCCTTCATGCGCCCCATGGCCTCGACGACGGCCTGCCGGTTGTTCCGCTTGATCTCTTCCATCTCCTCCGGCGTCCGGCCGTACGTGTCCTGCATGGCATGCTCGATGCTCACGCCGGGCGAATGCGCCAGCCTGTACGCGACGATGTCGTCGTCGATGAAATCGCTGAACTCCTCGAAAATCTGGCCGAAGACCTTCGACGCCTCAGTCCCCTGCTTCGCCTCCGCCTTCTTCGTGAGGCGCAGGTCGTTGAAACGGTTGTAGATATCCTGCCAGACCTGCTCATTGCCGGCCTCGGTGAACGGCAGGCGCGTGGAGAGCGCGTGGAGCGTCGCCATCGCTTCCCTGAGGCTCGCCTTGAGCCGCTCGGGATCGCCCTTCTCCTGTTCGAGGCCCGATTTGACGGCGTCGATGTCCGCGAATGCCTGGCCGACGAGCTGTTCTTTGATGCCGCCTTCGAGAACCTCGGCGATCTCGGCCTTGTTCTGGTCGACGCGCCCGTTCTTCGCGCCGAGATACATGACGGCGAGCCTCTCGCGGTCCGCGGCGGCCATGCGATCGAAGCGCACGCCGTACGCGCTTGCGATCCCGGTCATCTCCTTCGAGAACTCCTCGTCCTTGAGGAGGCCGGAATCGTACGCGGCGATGATCTCGAGCGCGGCTTCGTCCTTCAGCCCGCGCGCGGCCAGCGCGTCGAGGAGCGGCTGCCGCTCCTTCTTTTCCCGTTCGCGCTTCTCCACGTTCGCGAGCTGTTCCGGCGAAAGCTCGCTCGTGTCGACGTCGATCTCGAAAAGTTCCTCCCCCTCTTCGACGGGGACGATGTCGGCGTCGGTCAGCTCGACCGCCTCGTCGGCGGTCGCGTCGACCATGCCCTCGATGAGTTTCGGCCTCTTCTTCTCCGGCAACGGCGGAGGAAGCTGGCGTTCTGCTTCGCCCATATCGCGAGGCGTCAGGAACGGAGACCCATGGACCGGCGAATCTCGTCGATCTTGGAATCGTCGCCCTCTTTCATCTCAGCTTTTATCTCGTTCGCGGTCGCTGCCGCGATCTCCGAAAAGCGGCGAACGATCTCGAGCGCCTCCTCGTCCGGGATCTCCGAGGGGTACTTCTGGCCGAGGTCCAGCGCCGCGCCCGCCAGCTCGCGCATGCGATCGAGCGGCACATCGCCCTTTTCGAGCTCGCGCTTGATCTCGCTCAGGACGTTCTTCTGGAATTCTTCCTTGGTCATAGGAAATGATTTCTTGCCTAAGTATAGCATTTTTTGCGCCAAAGAAAAAGGCGCCGTGTTTCAGGCGCCGACGGTCAGGGGAAGGCCGAGGCGCATGCCGCGGGACGTGAACGTCTTCCGCAGGATCCGCCCGTCCTCGCGGACGATGAGCTGTTTGCTGCCGTAGTCGCCGCCGATGCTCGCGAAGCGCGTGTTCCCGATCGCCGCCGCGCCGGCCAGATGGTTGTGGCCATTCACGACGAAGTCGGTCCCGTGCGCGCAGGCGATCCGCGCGAACCGCTCGCCGCCAAGGAAGGCGTTGGCGAAACGGATCTCGCGGGGCACCAGCCAGCGGGGGTGATAGAGCAGGCGCTTCGTCGGGACGTGGTGGATCGCGAGGATCTTCTCCTTGCAGCCGTCGAGGGAGGCGAGGTGGCGGTCCAGCCTTTCGGCCTGCCACGCGGCCATCTCCTCGTCGGTGATCCCCCACGCGACCAGGAACGCGTCGTTCCAAATCGGCATCTGCTTCCCGGGGTACGTCTTGGCGCGGTACGAGGCGTACGGGATCCGGAGTTCCGGGTCCCTGAACGAGTAGTCGTACCAGCCCATGGAGCCGGCGAAGCCGACGCCGTCGACGACCGCGGGCTCGTCCTCGAGCGGATGGAACCCCGCCGAACGGAAGAGCCGCGAGAGGCGGCGGTAGCGGGTCCACGAGCTTCCGCCGTCGACCCAGACGTCGTGGTTGCCCGCGACGGCGAACTTCCTGCCGGGGAACGGGGCGAACAGCGCGAGACATTCCCGCACGGTCGCGTCGTCCTTGGCGAGGTCGCCGACGAGGACAAGCACGTCGTCCTGTCCCGCGCGCGGAGGGAGAAGATGGCCGGCGAGCGCTCGCGCGGCGGCATCCCCCTCGGGGTCTACGCCGTAGTGCAGGTCGCTTGCGAAAAACATCCTCATGGTACTCTCCTCCTTCGGCGCGTTGCCGAGGCACGGAACAAGGCACCCTAGGGCAAAAACGCGTTTTTGTCAAGGCGGCAAGGCAGCCGCAGCCTCTTCCTCCGGGGCTGAAAAAATGCTAAAATCAGGGAAGATGAAGCCCTCCCACGCGTATCTCCGGCAAATCGTGCTGCCGACGATGCTGATCGCCTGTTTCGGATTGTTCATGACGATCCTGGTGCAGCGCATCACCGATGATCAGCGGCGGAAGACGATGGACATCGTCTCGCACGAGGCGGGGGGGCGCCTTGAGACGTCGATCGGCAACGCCAGCAGGACGCTCACCGACATGAAGGCGATGTGGCTTTCCAGCGAAGCGGTGACGCCCGAAGAATTCGAAACGTACGCGTCGACGGTCTTCGGCAGCCGCACGGAGCTCGTCGCCCTCGAATGGGTCGATCCGGACAACGTCGTCCGTTACGTCCATCCGCTCGAGGGAGAAAACCTCAAGGCGGTCGGCCTGGACAATAACCTATATCCCAACCGGCTCGCGCCCATCCTCCGCGCGAAGGAGATCCGTTCGGTCGTCATGACGCAGCCGGTCCTGCTCGCGCAGGGATTTCCGGGCGCGGTGATCTTCGATCCTATATTCCGCGGCGACGAGTACCTCGGCTCCGCGGTCGGCGTGTTGCGTTTCAGCACGCTGCTCGAGGATTTCGGACGGACGCTGCACTTCAAGGACTACGAGATCGTCTTCAGCGCGGGCGACAAGCTGCTCCGTCCCGACAGCCTCGCAATCTACACCGCCGACGGCCGACGCCTCGTCACGTCGTCCGGCGATGCCGTTGCCGACCCCTCCGCCCCCCGTATCGACGCGCCGACCCGCCTGCGCGGCAGTTCGCTCGTGTTCGCGGATCTTCCGTGGATGGTCTACGTGACGCCGCGCGACCGGTCCGTCCCTCCCATCACCCTGATGTCGGGGATCGTCTCCGCGGCGTTCATCATCATCGCGTGGCTCTTCCTCAACGAGCTGCGCCGGACGCGCGACGCCTTCGAGAGGACCGCGGCGCGCGAGCGCGACTTCACGTCCCTCGTGTCGCACCAGCTCCGCGCGCCGCTCACCGAGCTCAACTGGATGATCGACGCCGCCGCCGACCGCGACGCCTCCCCGGAGGAGCGGGCGACGACGCTCGCCGACATGCGGAAGATCGTGCGCCAGAGCATCCGCGTCATCACGGAACTGCTGCATGTTTCGCGCATCGAACGAGGCGTGCTGGAGATCAAGACCGAGGAGACGACGCTCGCGACGATCGTCGATGACGTCCTCATGCCGCTGCGCGAGACGGCGAAGGCGCGGGGCGTCCAATTCCGCCTCGACGTGCCTCCGTCGCTCACCGCGAACGTGGACGCGCCAAAGTTCGTCGAGGCGCTGCGCAACGTCGTCGACAACGCGGTCAAATACGGGCCGCCTTCCGGCGGAACCGTCGCCATCGCCGCGCGGAGGACCGACGGCAGCGTCGCGATCACGATCGCCGACTGCGGGCCGGGCATCCCCGAGGACATCCGCGGCCGGATCTTCGACAAGGCGACGGCCTTGTCGAAGAAGGGGACGACCGAAGGCGCCGGCCTCGGCCTCTATCTCGCGAAGAATCTCATCGAGCTCATGCGCGGCACCATCCGCTTCGAGACCTCGTCGAGAGGAACGACCTTCGTCGTGACCGTGCCGGCGGAAGAAAAAAAATTGCCGGGTGCGTGAGGGTTGCGAGGTGCGGGGGACAGGGTTCAGGGTGCGGGAAATGAAAGGGTAAGTATCATTTCGTGCCACCAATTTTCATGAGGAGGTCGACCGACTGGTCGGCCTTTTCTTCATCATTGAGATGTCGGCGGTTGTATCTCCAGGCGTGTTCTTGCGCGAAGAGCCCGAGGCGCTCGCGCCGCATGCCGCCGGTCGTACCCATGCGCCGAACCCGGCTCTTCCTCTTCGCATC
This sequence comes from Patescibacteria group bacterium, assembly GCA_036171355.1. Lineage (GTDB taxonomy): Bacteria > Patescibacteriota > Patescibacteriia > SG8-24 > SG8-24 > JAHFIW01. Next base: position 5,087 of record JAVHQX010000003.1, read on the forward strand.
GGAACAGGCCTGGAGATACAACACCTGTCGGCTCACTGACGCGCAAAAGGCCGACCTGCCGGTCGGCCTGATGACGAAAATTGGTGGCACGAGTTAGTACTTACCCAAAGAAAAGCCCGGCGTGGCCAGTTGAGCTGGCCGGGGCCGGGCGGAACGGATCAATTGCCGTCGGAATCGAGGTCGGCCTCGATTTCCGCGAGCATGGCCTGAAGGCGCGCGCGGGACATCCCGTCGATGTCCGCCTGGTCGCGGACGCCC
>JAVHQX010000004.1:0-1151 GCA_036171355.1 Patescibacteria group bacterium
GTCCGAAGAATACGGCGCCAGAGAGGAGGCGCAGCGTGAAGAGGTTCGAGGCGATGCGTCCTTCGTCGGCCCCCTCTTCGGAGATCATCCGCGTCATCGTGAGCGTGAGACCGAAGTCGACGAGGATCCCGAAGAATTGGAGGAAGGAGATCGCCGTGGTGAATTCGCCGTAGCCCGTCCTGCCGAGGGCGCGGGTCATCACGCCGATGGTGATGATCCCGAGCAGGTTGCCGACGAATTTCCCCGCCATCTGGGTGGCGGTATTGCTGGCGATGGCGCGCGAGAGGGACATGGATGCACCAAAGAGGATGCCCGCTCCGTATTAACATCAGGCGGGGTGTCGATGGTCGTCAGTATAGCACGCAAGCGCCGAATTTCACGTTGACGGAGCCCGATTTTCGTGATAAAATGAGCCAAGAATGAGGAGAAAAATGGTAAAATAAAAAGAAAACCATGATCGGGCGAACAAAACTCCTCATCGCCGGGATTCCCGTCCCTGCGCGGAACGCGGAACGAGCGGCACATATGACGCCGTGGCATGGTGCTACGGTCGTTTTCGTTCTCGGGCTGCTCGCCCTCCTCGCGCCAGCGGCGCCGGCCCGCGCGGCCGTTCCCGCGTACGCGGCGACGGAGATGATCAGGTCCTCCCGCGCCGTCGAGATGGCTCCCGGCGAGACCCTGCAGTTCACCATCGGCTTCAAGAACGTCGGCACGGCGACATGGACTCGCGAGGGGAAGGACTTCGCGTCCATTTACACATACGATCCCAAGTACCGAAAATCGCCGTTCGCCGACCACGGCTGGATGTCCGATGTGCAGCCGGCGCGCCTGAAAGACGATGCGGTGAAACCCGGCCAGATCGGCACCGTGACCTTCGCGCTGTTCGCCCCGCTCGACGAGGGCACGTACCACGAGACCTTCCAGCTCGCCGCCGAGGACCTCGCTTGGGTGAACGGCGGCAAGTTCACGGTCGACATCGCCGTGAAGAAGAAGGCCGCCGTGCAGACGGCGGGAGGCACCACGCTCAAATACGCGCCGGGATACAAGGCCCTCAAGATGATCATGAGCGACCGCCAGGTGAGCCTGGACGCTGGCGGCACGAAGGAATTCCGCGTCGGCTTCAAGAACGTCGGCCGGACCTCGTGGACGAA
>JAVHQX010000005.1:0-1141 GCA_036171355.1 Patescibacteria group bacterium
CCATGTGGGAGGCAAAAGAACGAAGAAGAAAGAAAAAAGGACGGGGTCGCTCGCCGCGGCGCAGAAGGCGAACGAATCCGCCGCGCACCGCGTCATCGGCGTCACGCTCGAGACGCGGCCGGACTGGATCACGCCGGCGGAAATCGTCCGCCTGCGAGAACTCGGGTGCACGCGCGTGGAACTCGGAGTGCAATCCGTCGACGACCGCGTCCTCGCGATCACGAAGCGCGGCCACGACGTCGCGTCGGTCGTCGAGGCTGCGCGCCTCCTCAAGGACGCCGGCTACAAGACCGACTTCCACATGATGCCGCAGCTGCCGGGCGCCACTCCCGCCTCCGACCTCGCCGAGCTCCGGCGCATCTTCGCGGACGCGCGATTCCGGCCGGACATGATCAAAATCTATCCGTGCGTGACCGTGGAGCTCGCCGAACTTCATCAATGGTGGAAGGACGGGAAATACGTCCCCTACTCCGATGCGAAGCTCGTCGCGATGCTCATGAAGGCGAAGGCGTCCGTGCCGCGCTACTGCCGCATCTCGCGGCTGATCCGCGACATCCCCTCGACGTCCATCGTCGCGGGAAACGCGGTCACGAACCTCCGCCAGGTGGTGCAAGAAAAAATGAAGGCGAAGGGGCTGACGTGCGCCTGCCTGCGCTGCCGCGAGATCGGTCGCGCCGCGCAAGCCGATCCGTCGCTCGCGGAGGCCGCGCCCGCGTATTTCGACGACGCCTACGAGGCGTCCGGCGGCGAGGAGCATTTCTTGAGCTTCGAGGACGCGGCGCGGCGCGCGGTGTTCGCGTTCTGCCGCCTGCGCCTCCCGCCGAAGGAACCGCAGGGCGCGGCGCGCGAGCTCTGGAACGCGATGCCCGAAATCCGCGGCGCCGCCTTCGTGCGCGAACTCCACACCTACGGCGTCCTCGTTCCCATTGCCGGACGCGACCCCGAGGCCAGCCAGCACAAGGGCCTCGGGCGCGCGCTCATGGCCGAGGCGGAACGGATTGCGAAGGCCGCCGGATACCGGATGCTCGCCGTCATCTCCGGCATCGGGGTCCGCGCCTACTACCGGAAGCTCGGCTACCGCCTGCGCGGCACTTACATGGTGAAAAGATTGAAATGACCTTCGGCCTGCTCAGGGTCCGCC
>JAVHQX010000006.1:0-5276 GCA_036171355.1 Patescibacteria group bacterium
GGGTACCGCATCTCGATGGGCCGGAAGCTCAGCGTAGCGGACAGGCCGTACGCGAAGATGCTCCAGAGGAACGGCTGGCAGGGGAGCCGCCAGTCGATCGGCTCGCGTTTCCGGAGCCGCCGGAGCTGCGTGGTGATCCCGGTGAAGAACGCCTCGGAGGCGAGCGAGATGACCGCGCAGGTCACGAAGTCGGCGATGAAGACCTTCGTCTCCTTGAGGAGGAGAAAGGTCGTCGCGCCGATCACCCAAAGGGCCGTGCACACGGCGAACGCCGACTTGGCGGCGTGCGCCGCCCAGGAAACGATTCCGCGCATGGGACGCTTCCGGCGGACCATCCGCCATCGGGAGAAGGTAAAAAGGGCTGACAGGCCACCGTAACGGCTGGCGGGTCGCGCGTCAATCCTGCACGGAGACCCGGGAACAGGCAACGGCGGAGCGGTTGCAATCCGCGGAAAACCGCATATAATTGGACTTCATGTAAGGTCTCCTTATGCCCGCGAAGAAGCCCGCACTGAAACCGAAGAAGACGTCCGCGAAGCCCGCCGCCGCGCAGCTCGACAAGGCCTACGAGCCGAAGGCGGTCGAGGATCGCATCTACGCAGCTTGGGAAGCGAGCGGCTATTTCAATCCCGACAACCTTCCCGGCAAACGCACGGAGCCCTTCGTCATCATGATGCCGCCGCCGAACGCGACCGGCACGCTCCACATCGGCCACGCCATGTTCATGACGCTCGAGGACCTGATGACGCGATTCCATCGCATGCGCGGCAAGGCGGCGCTGTGGGTCCCGGGCACCGATCACGCGGCCATCGCCACCAACGCGAAGGTCGAGAAGATCATCGCCAAGGAGGGGAAGACCAAGTACGACCTCGGGCGCGCCGGGTTCATCGACCGCGTGAAGGAATACATCGCCGGTTCGCAGGGGACGATCCGCAAGCAGATCCGCAAGATGGGTTCGTCGTGCGACTGGTCGCGCGAGGCCTACACCTTCGACGAACCGCGCTCCCGCGCCGTGCGCGAGATCTTCGCGCGCATGTTCGCGGACGGCCTCATCTACCGCGGCAACCGCATCGTGAACTGGTGCCCGCATTGCGAATCGACGCTCGCCGACGACGAGGTCGAATATAAGGAAGAGGCCGCCAAGCTGTTTTACCTGAAATACGGCCCGTTCTCCGTCGCCACCACGCGTCCCGAGACCAAGCTCGGCGACACGGCCGTCGCGGTGCATCCCGACGACGAGCGTTATAAGAAGTGGCACGGTAAGACCTTCGAAGTGGACTTCGGCAACGGCCCGCAGGAGATCCGCGTCATCATGGACGCCGGCGTGGACGTGCAGTTCGGCTCCGGCGTGGTCGGCGTGACCCCGGCGCATTCGGCGGTCGACTTCGCCATGGCCGAGAAGAACCTGCTCCCCGTGAAGAAGGTCATCGGCGAGGACGGCAAGATGACGAGGCTCGCCGGGAAGTACGTCGGCATGACGGTCGTCGAGGCGCGCGAGAAGTTCGTCGCCGAACTCACGTCCAAAGGCCTCCTCGAGAAGGTCGAGGATATGCGCCACAATCTTTCGGTCTGCTACCGCTGCGGCACGCCGGTCGAGCCGCTCACCTCGCGCCAGTGGTTCGTCGACGTCGACCGGACGATTCCCAAGTACAAGAAGTCGCTCAAGCGCATGTCGCTCGACGCGGTCAGGAGCAAGGACATCACCATCGTCCCGGACCGCTTCGAGAAGGTGTACTTCCACTGGATGGAGAACCTCCGAGACTGGTGCATCTCGCGCCAGATCTGGTTCGGCCACCGCGTGCCGGTCTGGTACTGCGCGCACTGCTACGTGGAAGAGGAATCGATCGGCCGCGCGGGCGCGGACGAACATGAGACGCGCAAGCACACGGGCATCACCATCGGCGTCGACGGCGCGCCGCAGAAGTGCAAGGACTGCGGACGCAGCGACCTCACCGAGGATCCGGACACGCTCGACACATGGTTCAGCTCCGGCACCTGGACGTTCTCGACGCTCGGCTGGCCCGACAAGACCAAGGACCTCAAGCGCTTCCATCCGACGCAGGTGCTCGAGACGGGCTACGACATCCTGTTCTTCTGGATCGCCCGCATGATCCTCATGACCACGTACGCGACGGGGGAGATCCCATTCGAGACGGTCTACCTGCACGGCCTCGTCCGCGACGACAAGGGCCGCAAGATGTCCAAGTCGCTCGAGAACATCATCGATCCGCTCGACGTGGCCGAGAAATACGGCACCGACGCCGTGCGCCTGTCGCTCGTCATCGGCAACACGCCGGGCAACGACCTGAAGATGTCCGAGGACAAGATCGCCTACTTCCGGAATTTCACCAACAAGCTCTGGAACATCTCGCGGTTCATCCTGATGTCCGGCACCGTGAAGAAACAGAAGGCGCGGCCGGCCGCGAAGACGCTCGCGGACAAGTGGATTCTCGGCAGGCTCGACGAGACCGTGAAGAGCGTTACGAAGGACATCGAGGGGTACAACCTGTCGCGCCCCGGCGAGACGCTGCGCGACTTCACCTGGAACGAGCTCGCCGACTGGTACCTGGAGATCGCGAAGATCGAGGGCGGCAAGGAAGCGATGCTCTCGTACCTGCTCGAAAACGTGCTCAAGCTTTGGCATCCGTTCATGCCGTTCGTGACGGAGGAGATCTACAAGCGCACGTTCGCCTCGAAGGAGGGCGATTTCCTGATGATCGCGCCGTGGCCGAAGGCGGGACGTGGCGCGGACAAGACGGCCGAGAAGGATTTCGGACTGATCCGCGACGTCGTGGCCTCCATCCGGACCATCCGCGCGAACTACAAAGTGGAACCGTCGAAGAAGATCGACGTGCTGCTCGCGGCCGGCAAGAACGCGGCGCTGCTCTCGAAGCACGCGGCCGTGATCCGCAGCCTCGCGCGCGTCGAGAATCTGGACATCGCGGTCACGCGCGCGCGGCCGGAGAAGACGGCCGGCGCCGTCGTCCGCGGCGTGTCGGCGTTCGTCCCGCTCGGCGCGCTCGTGGATCTCGGCGCGGAGAAGAAGCGGCTCGGTGACGAGTTGGCCATGGCGGAGAAGTACGCCGTGTCGCTCGGCGGGAAGCTTGCGAACAAGGATTTCGTGGCGCGGGCCCCGGCGGCCGTCGTTGCTGCCGAACGGGAGAAGTTGGAGGCGACCAAGGACAAGATCGTGAAGCTTAAGGCGCAGATCGAGGGGCTGGCGTAGAGAAACGGCCGCGCCGGGCATGCCGACGGCGACCTGGCCAGCAGCCGCTGGCCAAGAAAAACGGTCGCCTTTCGGCACGCCCGGCGCGGCCTTCCTGGGTACTGACAACGGACATTCGTGAAAAAGAGGGGATGGAAATCCGGCCTCCATGTCGGCGGGCGCGCAGCTCGATGACGGGGCCGGATTTTTCGTATGATTTTTTACTCAGTGTGATGGGTTGACTCGAACGAAGGTCTCAAAGATGTTTCGAGAAATCCGGCCGGGGTGCATCGCGGCACGCGCGCGGAAGATGCCGGATTTCCATCGTTCATAAATTCGGTGGCGGAACATCCCTCGCCAAGCGGGTGGCGTGGGTGGGGGTCCCCCGATGGGCGCGCAGGCGAGAGCCGAGCACCCAGCGGGGGTGACCCGCGACAGGACCCGCCGGTGCATCAACAGAGCGCGCGTCGACGCAAAAAGAAAAACCGACCGGTAAGGACCGGTCGGTCGTCAGCCGCTCCCGACGCCGTCGCGCCGCATGCGCATGACGCAGGAGAGGGTGAAGAACATGTTGATCCCGAAGACGGCGAGCAGCGCGTCGCTCTCGGCCACGTCGGCGAAGAGCAGGACCGACATCCACACGGCGGCGTGCAGGAGCGAGCCCGTGCGTCAGCGCGAGTAGAACGCGTCCGGATCCTCCGCGACGTCGCGGACGAAGCGGAACCAGAACGGCAGCAGGGCCGTCGCGGCGACGTGGGCCCAGACAGGCACCGGGGAGGCCGTGACGGGCATCGCTCATTCTCCTTCGTCGGGATCGGCGTTCGTCCCGATGAGTTTCCAGTACAACAGGGCCAGGAGGCCGTTGAACCAGATGCAGTGCACCGAATAGACTTGCCCGCCGTCGCCGAACGCGAGGACCAGCACGGTCTCGACGACGACGATGGCGTGGCCGAGGAATCCGTACACGAACCAGCGGCGTCCGTAGTACGAGGCGAGGATGCACGCGACGAGCGCGAACATCGAGAGCAGGAACCACGCGAGGTGGTACGGCGAGGAGAACGAGAGGAGCTCCCTCATCGGCGCACCCTCCGCTTCTTTCCGCCCTTGCCGCCCTTCTTCGGGGGCGGGAGCGGTTTGCCGCACATCCGGCAGAGACGCTTCTGCAGGGCGCAGCGCGCGCACCACTTGTACCCCTGGCTGGAGCACTGGTGGCCGCACTCGCTGGCATCGCCCATGGCGCAGTTCGCGAGAGGGGTGCATTTGCCGCAGGTGACCATGATGACCTCCGGGTGGAAGGAACGACCCCGCAGCATACCGCCCGACGCGTCCGGGGTCAACCCTTCCATTTCCGCGCTTATTCCGCTACATTTCGATTGTTTGAAGAACAAAGTGGCGGAGCAGGCACCTGTCGACGGTACCAGGCACCGCGTCTCCTATGACCGTCTCGACCGACAAAAAGAAGATCGACCAGCTCCTCACGCGCCGCGTGATGGAGGTCGTCGTCGCGGATTCGCTCCGGAAGAAGCTGGAGTCCGGGCGCAAGCTCCGCGTGAAACTCGGGGTGGACCCGACCTCGCCGGACCTCCATCTGGGCCACACCGTGCCGCTCAAGAAGCTGCGCGAGTTCCAGGACATGGGCCACCAGGTCGTCTTCATCATCGGCGACTACACCTCGAAGATCGGCGATCCGACCGGGAAGTCCAAGACGCGCCCGATGCTCACCGACGCGCAGGTGAAGGCCAACGCGGAGACCTACCTCGACCAGGCCGGCAAGATCCTCGACATCAAGAAGACCGAGGTCCGCTGGAACAGCGAGTGGTTCACGAAGATGGACTTCAACGACGTCGTCATGCTTGCCGCGAAGTTCACGGTCGCGCGCATGATCGAACGCGACGACTTCGCCAACCGCCTGAAGGAGGGGAGCGAGGTCCACATGCACGAGCTGATGTACCCGATGATGCAGGCGTACGACTCGATCATGGTCGAAGCCGACATCGAGATCGGTTCGACCGACCAGAAGTTCAACATCCTCGCCGGGCGCGACCTGCAGCGCAAGATGGGCAAGCCGGAG
>JAVHQX010000007.1:0-1132 GCA_036171355.1 Patescibacteria group bacterium
ATGACCGCGATGATCGCGTTCCGGTCGTGCGCACGACGCCCGCGAGCGTCTTGACCCGCTTCTCCTTCCCGCTCTCGAGGGCAGGATCGCCGTCGTCCGCCGCGGCGACGATGCGCCGGCAGGCCGCCGCGAGGGCGATCTTGCCGACGGTGACGAGACAGACGATGCCGAGGGCATCTTTCCAGTGGTCGCCCACGAAGGACGCGGTGAGGGAAATGAACGGTGCCGTGGTCTCCTCCGGTTGCAAGGCGGCGTGAGCGTAGACCTTTGGCGCGATTCCGTGAAGCCCCCGGGGTTGCCTTTTCAGCGGTTCCGTGGGGAAATGGGATGGGGCGACGGAGCGTCCGCGTCCCCTTTTCCGTCCTTTGCCGCAACACGAAGGAGGCCGGCCATGAAGATCTCGCTTCCCGAGGCCCAACGGCCTCTGTTCACGGAGCTCGCGGCCATGACCGTCGAGATGCGCAAGTTCAGCGCCGACGGCGACAGCTGCGGCTCCGGCGTCGTCCTCACCACGGACGGGCTCATCGTGAGCGCGTGGCACGTCGTCACCCGCTCGCGCATCGTCCGCATCCGCCGCCTGTCGCTCGACGGGAAGCGGTGGAAGCTCTGGCCGTACAGCAACCTGCTGGCGGACGTCGTCTATCGCGACCGCAAGGCGGACATCGCGATCATGAAGCTGCGGAAGCCGCCGCCGGACCTCGTGGCCGTCGACCTTGCCGCCGAGGACCCCGCGATTGCCGAGGCGCTCTACCGCGTCGGCCGCGACCGGATCCCGCTCGGCACGGGCTACCTCTACGGGTACGGCACGAACCAGCGCCTCAAGGAGTTCGAGGTCTGCATGGAAGCGGCCCCCGGCTCGAGCGGCGGTCCCGTGTTCACGCCCGACAAGAAGCTCGCCGGCATCTGCCTGCGGTACCAGAGCGACGAAAAGCTCCCGCCGACGGCCTACTGTCTGCCCGCGTCCGTCCTCCGCTCCCGCGTCTTGGGGCGAAAGGAGGTCGCGGACTTCCTTTCGACGCAAGACACCGAGCGCCTGCTCGGATGATCTTTCCGCGCCGCCCGTCACGGGCGGCTTTTTTCATGAAAAAATCGGCGCTCATGGCGCGCCGGTCTGCGAATCGGGATAGATGAG
>JAVHQX010000008.1:0-5205 GCA_036171355.1 Patescibacteria group bacterium
TGTCAACGCGCACCTCGGTACCTGGTACTTTTTCTATCAAAGGTACCAGGTACCTGTTTAAGAAGCGTGAACCGGTGTCAACGGCCGGATGGAGCGAGACTACAGGCGACAGCATACGGATACGATCGCCGTAGAGAAAAACGGGCCCTCGAGGCCCGTTTTTCTCTGTCATCTGTCGTCTATCGCCTATTTCTTGACCGGGGCTGGCGCCTTCGGCGCCGGGGCCTTCACGTCGGGCTGGTTCTGGTTCTGGACGGGCTGTTCGACTGGCGGCGGGAGCTGCTCGGGCGGCGCGCCCGGGTTCGCCTTCTTCTTATTCAGATCGTCGAGCTTCTTCGCGACGAGGTCGTTGTCAGGATTGAGCTCCTTGACCCGCTGGATGAGCGCAATCGCCTTGTCGAGATCGCCCTTGTCCTCGTCCATGGCGGCGAGGTACCAGAGCGCGTTCGAGAACTTCGGCGAGAGCTTCACGACTTGCTCAAGCAGCTTGATGGCGTCGTCCTTGCGGCCGTCGCGGAAGTACATGAGCGACAGCTGGAACCCGACGCCGACGTCCTGCGGGTTGAGGCCGACGACCTCCTCCATCTTGGCGATGGCCTCCTTCAGCTTGCCCTGCCTGTCGAGCGCGAGCGAAAGATTGTAGCGCGCGGGGGCGTAGTCGGACTTGAGTTCGACGGCCTTGTTGAACTCGTCGACGGCCTTCGACAGCAGATCGTCGGTCTTGGTCTGCGCATCCTTCTTCTCCTTTTCATCCTTGGACTGCGTCCCCTGCCGCGCGGCGTCGCTCTGCGCGAGGTAGACCTTGCCGAGCTCCGTGTGCAGCGACGGGTTCGCGGGCTCGAGATCGACCGCGGTCTCATACGACTTTGCGGCCCACGTGTCCGCGTCCTGCGTCACGCCCATGAGGCTCTGATAGATGGACGCGAGCACGGACCAGTTCGCGACGTTCTGGTCATTGATGTCGGTCGCGGACTTTGCCGTATTCACCGCGCTTGCGGTCAGCCGCGACACCTGCCGCACCTGCTCCTGTTTCGCGGCGTCGACGCGCGCCTGATAATCCGCGTCTGTCTCGTCCTTGTTCCGGTCGACCTTCACTTCCTTGGAGAATTCCTTGTCGGCCTTGACGAGGATGGCGAGCGCCAGGTTCCTGCGGTACACGTCGTTCGACTTGTTCAAGTCGGTCGCGGTGACGAGCGGCTGGATGACCTTGTCCACGTCGCCGCCGGAGCGATCGACCCTGATGGCGTCGGCGTAAAAGATTTCCGCTGCGTAGCGCTGGCCCTCGACGAACACTCCGGAAAGCGCGAAGACGAGCGTCAGGATGAAGACGAACGAGACCATCATCGCGGCGCGAGGCGAGTTCTCGAACTTCACCGAGAAGAACTCCTTGCGGTGCACGACGACGAGCAGCGCCATCGAGATCCAGAACAGGAAATCAAGCGTGATGGTCGAGCTGTAGGTGAACCTCCCGACGACGAGCGCGGTCCACGCGGCGAACGTGCCGATGAGCACGTGCCAGGTCTCCTCGTCGGCGCGCATGAGCTTGCGGCCCGCGGACACGAGAAGGAAGATCGCCACCATCAGCCAGGACAGCGTCCCGAGCAGGCCGGCGGTCGCGAGCGAGGTCAGGAATTCGGTGGCGCCGCGGTCGAACCGGATGTTCCAGAACGGCGTCGTGTTGACCTCGGAGGCGCGGAACTTGGCGTAGTCGAAGATATACGTGCCTGGTCCGGAGCCGAAGAACGGATGCTCGCGAAGCGTCTTCACGGCGATGTCGACCGAGGCTTTCATGGACGGCATCACCTCCGCGGGGTAGCCGAGGCTGAGCGGGAAGCGGAAGACGAGCAGGAGCGCCGAGACGATGAGCGCGGCGATCGGCAGGAGGACGCCGCCGATGTTCTTGACCGACTTGGCGTGGACGAACGAGAACGCGAGGAGCAGCGCGGACGCGACGAGCAGGCACACGGTGACCGGCCAGAAGTCGATGACCGCGACGATGAAAAGCGAGACGAGGGCGGTAAGCGCCAGGAAGACCTTGGACGCGAGCGCCAGCGCCTTCTTCTTGCCGGGTTCCGTGCCGCCGTGGCCCATGAGCAGCAGGCCGCCCGCGAGCGTCACGACGAAGGAGAGGTAGACGCCGAGCGCGGCGACGGTGCCGACGGTGTTGAATGACGTCGTCTTGGCGAACTCAAACGGCAGCGCGAAGACCCCGAGGCCCTGCAGCAGGGCGTACACGGCGGCGACGAAACCGCCGATGACCAGGCCGTAGAGGAGGCGGCTGAGCGCCTTCATCGACCTGACGTTGTTCACGACCACGAAGTAGAGGGCGACGTACGACACCACCGAGAGCAGGCCGGACATCTCCTGACCGAAGTCGCCGACGAGGCTCATGTACCTGCCCTGCGAGAGCCAGGCGCTCACCGCATAGACGGCCAGATACAGGACGACGATTACGTTGACGACGGACCGCCGATACTCGAATTTGCGCTCCGCGAGCATCTTCCCGAGCCAGGCCATGCCGGCGACCACCGCGCCGACCACGATAAGGAGCTGCTTATTGAGCTCCGCGACCTCGATCGTCCAGGGAAGGAAGAACAAGGGGACCAGGACCACGAGCGCGAAGGTCGTCCAGGCGATGACCGCGTCGCAAAACCGTACGACCCTTGAGGGCTTCGACGCGGGCATTTCCGACCCCGGCGCAGCCATCATGGAAGAACCATGCATCATGTCTTGCATACGAACACAAAATGAAGCGATGCCGCGCTTCGTTAAATGAGAGGTGATTTCCCAGCCAGTATAGCAAAAAATGGCCCTCGAAGTTATGCACAGCGGAAGGACACTACATTTAATTGCGAATGGGACCGGGAACCGAAAAGACGGCATGGAAGCCGTCTTTTCGTCGCGGATCAGGGGGTGGGAGCGGTCCCGCTGTCCGTCGTCGTACCGGTCGTATCCGCGGTCGTAGTACCTGTCGTGTCGGTCGGGGCCGTGCCGGTATCCGCGGTCGTCGTGTCCGCCGGCGGGGCGGGAGGCGTTCCGCCGGACGTGTCGGTCGTCGTACCGGTCGTATCCGCGGTCGTAGTACCTGTCGTGTCGGTCGGGGCCGTGCCGGTATCCGCAGTCGTCGTGTCCGCCGGCGGGGCGGGAGGCGTGCGCTGGTCGTCGACCTGCATGATCCAGTACTCGAACCGGAGATCGGTCGGGGCAAGCTTGCCGAGCGTGATGTCGAAGGCTCCGTCGACGCGGCGCGAGATCCACCACGAGCCTTCCGTATTGCCATAGAAGGTGACGAAGATCCTGCTGTTCGGCTTCACTGCCGGATTGGTCACGATAACGATGGAGTCGCCGACCGGCACGATGCCCTCCCCTATCGTCTGCGTCGTGTCATCGGCGTGGACGGTGTACTCGTTCGCCTTCACCTTCTCGGCCGCGATCTCCTTGATGGTAAGCAGGCCGTTGCCGTCGATGCTCCAGAGGCCGTCGATGCCTTCCATCCCGCCGACCTGCAGGAGGACGCGGCGACCGAGGTCGACCGTGTTGTCGGTGACGGTCAGCGCGCCAGTCGAGGCGCCGCTCGACGACGTGTCGCCCGAGACCGCGCCGCTGCCGGCGACGACGGTCGAGCCGTCATACCACCCCGGCTTCACGAAAACGGTGACCATACCGGGGCCGGTCGTGTCCTTGGCCTCGAGCGCGATGCCGACGACGTAGGTGGGACCATCGGCAACGGTGCCGACGCCGGGGGTCGGGCTGAAGGTGATGGGGTCGCCGATCTTGACCGTGCCGACGATACGCGTCGGAACGCGGCCCTGGAGGGCGATCGGGTATGCGCCGGCGTCGTTCATGCCGGCGAGGAAGCCCGGCTCGGTGCTGACGATGCCCGCGAGCAGGAATGCCGGGTGGGCGTCGTCCTTGATGGCGCGGACCATCTTCGTCGGATTCGCGGTGTCGATCATGACGAGCTCGCCCGCCTCGAGAGCATCCTCGCTCGGGAACATCTCGGCGAAGTCGTAGCTGCCGGTGCCCCAGCCGGCGGCGTTCGTGCGCATGCGGTTGCCGCCCGCGCCGTTCGAGCCGTCATAGTAGATGTACTTGTTGGTCTGCATGACGCCGCGGTCCGAGGGATAGAGCCTGCCGGAGAGCGCCACGTCGCCAGACTCGCCGAAGTAGGCGACCTCGGCCCCGGCGCCGTTCGTGAGGGAGAGCTTCGCCTCGACGGCGTTGCCGTTGCCGCCGCCCTGCGCCGCGTTGCCGACGACGTTCGTGAGGGTCAGATCCTTGTCCGCGGCCGCTCCCGTCGAGGCGTCCCAGGCGGAACCGCGGAAGGTGAGGGATTTGGAGTTCTGCGTGCGGACGTCGTTCGTCGCGTCGGCGAGCTTGTCGACCGTGAAGATCGAGCCGGTCGTCCTGTCGAGCATGAGCGAACGGGCGTAGACGTCCTTGAGGACGCCGAGTTCGAAGACGGTAAGCAGCGGATAGTTGATGCCCTCCACCTGTCCGGCGTCGTTATACTGGATGAGGTCCGGGATGAGCGGCAGCGAATCTTCAGCGATAAGGCCGACGTCGTAGGTCCCGCCGCTGTATTGCGGATTACCGTCGGGGTCCGTACCGATCCGTCGCACCTTCCACTTGAACTTCACCGGCTCCAACGCGAGCACGTCGTCGACGTTGACCGCATATGGCTGGATGTCCTCCTTGTATCGCCGTGACGACGAACAGCTGCCCACGATACCCCAACCGGTACCGGACGAACAGAGGTAATTATACGTAACCGGGTTGCCGTTCGTGGTGAAATAGAACTTGCCGTTCGAATAGACGGCGTAATCAGGGCCTGTGAAATAACCGCCGTATCCGTAAGTGCCGCTCGCGATGCCCTCGACGCCGTAGCCGTAGTTGACGGACGTCGTACCTGTTACGCCCTGATAGCCGTTCTCGCCGGCAAGTTGCGCGGTCATGGTGCCGCCGTTGTAGGTGTTCGTGAAATACGCTTGTGGTCCCCAAGTATTTTGGCCGACCAAATGCAGGGCGTAAGACGGGGCCGGCGTGCCGATGCCGACGTTGCCGCCAGACGACTGGAGAATGATGTTGCCGTAGGAGCCGCCGGCGCCGACGCCCGCGCCGGGAGCGCCGCCCTGGAGCGTAAGCGTGCCGCCCGAGCCGTTCGTGCCGCCGAACATGAGGGCGTCGCCGCCCGCGCCGGCGGTG
>JAVHQX010000009.1:0-20529 GCA_036171355.1 Patescibacteria group bacterium
TGGGACCGGGCGGTCCTAGCGGCCAATTTTTCGGGTCGGCGCATCATGCCCGCCTCGGCCGCGGCGCTGGACTTGCTCAAGACCGGCGACCCCTTGCCGCTGGCCGACGGCACGCTCGTGAAGGCGCCGGACGATCCCGCCGTCTACGTCATTTCGGGCGGCAAGAAGCGCGTCATCCCGGATGAAGAGACGTTCCGCATGTTCGGCTACAGGTTCGCCAACGTGCTCACCGCGTCGCGAAAAATGCTCGCCGTGCATCCGGACGGCGACTCGCTCTCCGTAGAGGCGGACCCGGCCGCGGCGCCGGCCGAAGCGGCGACGAACTGAGGCCGCGAGGGCGATGCGCACGACGACCAAAAAACCGCCTCGTAAGGGCGGTTTCCCCGTTCAACGGCCGATGATGTGCCTGGCCATCGCGACGAGTTTTTCGGGAACCATGGCCTGCTTCGCGAAATAGTCGGTCGCGCCGAGGGACTTCCCGTGATCGACGTCGTCGAGGCCGCCTATCGCGGAGATCATGACGATCGGCGTCGCGATGCACGGGCCCTCGCGCCGCAGCCGTTCGAGAAGATCGAATCCGTCCTTGAAGCCTTTCTTTTCCGGCATCATGACGTCGAGGAGGATCAGGTCGGGCAGGAGGGCGACGGCTTTTTCAAGACCCTCGGCCGCATCTCGCGCCAGCGCGACGTCATAGCCTTTCGGCTCGAACGACTGGCGATAGAGATCGCCGAAGAACGGGTCGTCGTCGACGCAGAGGATGAGTGGCTTCCGATCCATAGGCTTATGCACAAGCGGATACAGTGTACGGCAACCGGGACGTAGAGGAAAGCATCGATGGAAGTCCGGCGGAAAAGAAAAGCCCCCGACCGCGGACGGTCGAGGGACGGCAGCCGGCGTGACAGGCCGGCGCCGAAGGGCAAAAGGCGGAGTCGGTCGCCCGTGCGGGGTTGCGCCGGTCGCACGGGTTCGATCCCGTACGGTCTCGCGTCGGCGCTCCGCTTTCGCGTGCGCCGCGCGTCCGTCTCCCGCATCGGGAGAAGGGGTAATGCGGGCAACGGACTGCGTCGCGATCCCGTTGACCAGGCGCGGGGCCTTCGCGACGACCGACTCCAGGGCCGATGGCACCATGGAACGCCGCGCGCGTCTAGGGTCCTTGCCCGCGGCCCTCGTTTTGGACAAGAATGCTTGCAGCCCCAAGCGGTTCATACTACACTGTGTAGTGATATGCAGCTTCCGACCGTCGCAATCGCTTTCGTCGCCGGCCTCCTGTCGTTCTTCGCTCCTTGCGGCGCCGTCATGCTGCCGAGCTTTTTCGCGTACACGTTCAAGAAGCGCACGGCGCTGCTTGCCGCGACGGGCTGGTTCCTGGCGGGGTTCCTGACGTTGTTCATCCCGATCGGCCTGGGCGTCCAGGCGCTCGCGGTGCCGTTGACCATCTACCGCCGCGAACTCTCTTGGATCGGCGGCACCGGCCTGTTCGCGCTCGCCGCCCTCGCGCTCTCCGGCCGCGGCCTGCACATTCCCATGCCGCGTTTCCTTCGCGCAGGCAGGAGGCATGATGACGCCGCGTCGTCGTACCTCATCGGCGTGGCCTTCGGGTTCACCATCGCGGGCTGCACCGCGCCGCTCCTTGCCATCGCGCTGGCGTTCGCCGCGCTTTCCGAGAATCTCATCGGGTCGCTCGCCATCCTCATTGCCTACGGGTTGGGCCTGGCGGCTCCCCTCTTCCTTCTCGCGTTCGCGGCCGACCGCAGCGGCATCCTGCGGCACCGCGTCTTCCGAGGCGTCGTCTGGAACTTCCGATTCGCCGGAAAAGAACGGACCGTCCATTCGACGAACCTCGCCGCGGCTGCGCTGCTCGCGGCCATCGGCGTCATCTTCATCGCCACGCAGGGCACGTTCTTCATGAGCTACCTCGACAGCAATCACGGCCTGGCCGACTTCAACGTCTCGATGGCGCGGCTCCTGTCGACCTGGCGCCGCTGACGCCCTTCGGCGCATTGACGCGCCCGCGCGTTCGTGATAGGCTCAGGCGTCGTTCGTTCACAACCATCCGAATGACTCGATAGGAGGTCACATGAACGCGTCCACGACCGTACCGCGGCCGAAATGCAGCCTTGGCGTAAAACTTGGCGTTTTCTACCTGCTGGTCAAGCTGAGCGCCAAATTCAACGGGGTGCTGCTCAAGCTCCTCAAGGCGCTGAAACTCGGCAAGCTGGCGCTCTTCGGCGCCTCGTTCGGCGCCTACTCCCTGATGTGGAGCTGGAAATTCGCCGTCGTGCTGCTCGGCAGCCTGTTCCTGCACGAAATGGGCCATCTCTGGGCGATGAAGCGTTACGGGCTCAAGACCAAGGGCGTGTACTTCATCCCGCTGCTCGGCGCCGCCGCGGTGTCCGAGGACCGCTTCCCGTCGCGGAAGGCGGAGACGGTCATCGCGCTCATGGGGCCGCTATGGGGCTTCGGCCTCGCGCTCGCGACCTTCGGCGGCTACCTCGCGACGCGCGAACCGATCTTCGCGGCGCTCGCGGGCTGGATGGCGATGATCAATCTCTTCAACCTGCTGCCGATCAATCCGTTGGACGGCGGCCGCGTGATGAAATCGATCGCCTACTCCGTCTCGTCGCGTCTCGGCGTCCTTTTCCTGGCCGCCGGGCTCGCGGGCGGTTTCCTGCTCGCCCGTCGTTTCGGCCTCGTGCTCATGACGTTCCTGCTCCTCATCGGTTCATACGAACTGCTCTGGGAGATCAAGCGCGTCCGGCGCGTGCAGGACCGCAAGAGCGTCCTCGCAGCGCTCGGAGCCGCCCTCGGCGTTCCCGCGGAGCCGGAACCGGTCATCGCGCGCATCGCGCTGGTGCACGAGTATCTCGCGCAGGACGATGCCCGTGCGTTCCCGCCCGCGTTGCTCGACGACAACCCGTACACCGCGACGCTCTCGGCGCGCGAGTGGGTCTACTACTTCCGGGTGAGGTTGTACGACGTCGCTCGCCGCGCGCTCATCGAGCGGAAGAATCTCCTGACCAGGCGTCCGTACTTCGCGACGGCGCCGGGACAGGTGATGGTCGCGTCGGTGCCTGGCAGCTTCGCCGAAATCGTCGAGACGACGCCCTTGTACGCGCTCCTCCGCGATGCGAAGGACGCCATGCCCGGCATGACGCCCGTCGAGACCGCCGCGAGCTTCGCGGCATACGCGATCCTCGCCATCGCTCTCGCCGGGCTCATGTTCGCCACCGCGCACATCCCGGCCGCGCAGGCGGCGCTCGGCGTGTTTATCGGGTAGATCCTTCATCCTGAACCGGCCTCTTGGCCGGTTTTTCTTTTATGCGGGGACCGCGATGGTCGGCTCTGCGTAGACGGACGTCCGCTCGCCCGGCCGGATCAGATGCTTTCCGGAACGCAGGCCGAAGCGCTGCGCCGCGTTGCCTCCCTGGATCACGATCTCGACGAAACGCCGCTCGCCGAGGCAGGAACTTCCCGTCACGAAGGCCGCTTCCCCGTCCGGCACGTCCTTGAGCCGGTCGTAATGCGGCAGCGAGGCGATGCCGGAAATGGACTCCTCATCACGGAACGCCGCCAGGTCGCCGGGGAGCGCCGTCGTCTTGCAGTTGCCGAAGTTGTCGACCCACCGCACCGCGTCAGACGCGTCCGCGGGCAGCGCGTGACGGTGCGACGGAAGGACGTATCCTTGCATCAGCCAGAACGCGGCACGCGGGAGGAACTCCAGGCTGCGGAATTGCGTCGACACGACGTAATCGGCCGTCTCGCGCGGGACGAAGCGGCGCCCCGCGGCCGCGGCCATGACCTCGGGAATGTCGAAGAGCTCCACCGCGTCGGCCAATCCGAGTTTTTTCGCGAGCGACAGCGTCAGCCGTCGATCGACGCCGCGACGATCGTATCGCCGTAGGAGAACCAACCGAACGGCGTGCCTTCGCCCATCGTTTGGCCGCGCCATGCCGCGGCGCGACGTTCACGAGGATGACGCCCTTCCTGCCTTCGGCGGCGTCGAGGGCGTCGATGAGGTTTCGGCGGCCTCGAGCTCGTCGGCCACGGCTACGGGATTCACGGTGCAGCCGAACAGGGCGGCCCTGGTGGCCTGCCTGCCGAAAACATTGGCGTCGCGACAATCGTTGATGATGGTGACGAACATCATTGCATGAGGAGAGTGAAAATTGGAGAACGAAGCGCGGAGATCGGAGAGTGGAGGTGGACAGTGAAGGCGGGGTTGAAGAGAAAAAAGACCGGCCTTGGGAGGCCGGTCGTTCGCGGTCATGGGTCACATGCGCAAAACGTCCGGCCTTCGGGAGACGGTCATCATCATGGCGGCGCGAGAGGTGCTGATATTTTGCATAACGAGATGCAGCATATGTCTTGCGAACGGACGTGTCAACGGATGGACGAGACGTCGTCTGCTCCCGGCGCGAGTTCAGGCGGTCTTTTTCGCTTCGAGGTACATGAACATCGGGATCTCCTTGCGTGCGCGGTTTTCCTCCGCGGCGCGCGGCCCGGAATCGCTCTTCTTGTGCGAGATCCACTCCTCGAGGTTCACGACCGCGAAGCCGCCCTTGGCGAGCGCTTTGACGTAGAACTGGAGCGGACGATGAAAGGAGACGGTGGTCAGCCCGGGGTCCGCTCCGGGCCGCATCTGGATCTTCACCTTGGCCTCGGTCAGGTACTTGTCGACACGCCGGTACTGGTCGCCGTTCTTGTCCCAGGCCCAGCTGCTGCCTTTCGGCACGCGGAACGACGGATGGTTCATCGCCACGTGCAGCGAACCCGACGGTTTGAGGACGCGCGCGCATTCCGCGACGGTCCCCTTGACGTCGTCGATGTTCTGGATGGCAAGGACCAGGAGCGCGTCGTCGACGCTCGCGTCGGTGATCCCGCGCAGGTCATGCGACGGCGCGACGAGAAACGCGACGTCGAGCGGCTTGCCCTTCCGCCGCTTCGGCGCGTTCTTCTTCGCGAGTGCGACGAGTTCCGGGGACACGTCGACGCCGGTCACGGCGGCGCCCTGCGTTGCGAAGGCATACGAAAAGAATCCCTGCCCGCAGGCGATGTCGAGGATGCGCTCTCCGGGCGCGGCGGCGACGAGCCGCGCGAGATTCGGCAGGACGATCTTCGCCTGGAAGGTATCGCTTTCGCCGAGGAGCTTGTCGTACCATTCGGCGACGTCGCCCCAGGATGTCTCATCAGCCATAGTTCGGAATTTCGGGTGATAGAGATGATGATGCGGCAGGCGCGGCGTTCGCTCCGGCGGACGATCTTGCATTATTCCCGGCGCGTAAGGGTTCCGCACGAGGGAGAAGTCGACGCATCCTCGTCCGTCCGTTCCTGCACCGTTGTTTGCTCTCCCTGTACCATAGGCGGATGCCGGCAGCAATCCCGCCAGCCGGCATTTTACCACGTTCGGCGGCGCGGCGGGCCATACGATCGAAGATTGACCTGCGGCCGTTTTACGGCTGTGCTTGCCCGTCGGTTCCTTCAAAGGAGGTCTTCAATGACCAAAAAATGGTTTCAAAAAGGCGCAATGGTGCACACACGACGTCTCGGCGATACCGAGGGTTGGCGCGTCAAAGCTAGGCATCTCCGGGCGCGGTCCGAAGGGGCCCGAGGAACGGTCATCGGGCCGGCCTTCGGGCATCGCGGCGAGGTCTTTCTCGTCGAGCATTCGCAGGGCGCGGTCGGCGCCTATCACGCCGACGAGCTCGGGCCGGCGTGAGGGCCGTCATGCCGTTCGCCGCGATAATGCGATGGGCCCTGCGGCGCCGAGGGAGGCTCGATGATCGTCCCCATCGGCGCCCGCGCGGTGCTGAGTCCCGGCCGCACCGTCGAATTCATCGGCCCGTTCGTCTCATGACCCGCCGCCGAGGTCCGCGGTGAGGTACGCGCCGCCGTCGAGGCGCTCGACTTCCGCGTCCGCGTAACAGCCGGGAGGGCTGCGCCAAACCTCCGTTTCGGCGCCGTCAGGCGCCTTTTTGCGAACGACGATGACGCGCGTTTCGCAAACCGCCGGGTCCGGGTTTTCGACGGCGACGGTCTCCGGACCTCCATCCCCGTCGATGTCCGCGGTCACCTGCCCGACCGCGTCCTCAAAGCCGCCCATGGACGCCAGCGTCTTCCATGGGACCGGCACGAACGTCGATGACGGAGCGTCCCATCGCCACGCGGGCCTGTCCGTGATTCCTGCCGTGAGCCGCGCGAGCGTCCGTCCGGCTATCTCGCCGTTCGACGGATGCGGCTGCGCGTAGTCCTCGATGCGGACAGGCAGGAGGTCGGCCCGCACGACGCGCGGCCCTTCGAACGTGAATTTCACCGCGAGACCTTCGCGCGTCGGTTCGGACCACATCTGGTCGAAGACGAAATTTCCCAGGCTGTAGAAGATGAGCTTGTCCTTATAGCGTTCGACCGTCTGGACGACGTGCGGATGATGGCCGATGACGAGATCGGCGCCGGCGTCGATCGCGGCGCGGGCGAAGCGGACCTGGGAGGCGTCGGGAACGTACGCGTATTCGCGGCCGGAATGCATCGAAACGATGACCACGTCGGCGGCTTTCCGAGCATCGCGGACCGCCTCGGCCATGACGTCGACGTCCATGAAGGCGGTGCCCGCGTGCGCCGGACCCGCCGCGTATGAAGCGGGCACGACGTCGGTATCGTTGAACGCCAGGAAGGCGAACCGCCTGCCGCCGCGTTCGAGCACGGTCGGCGCGCGGGCCGCCGCCGCGTCCTCGCCCGCGCCCGCGAAGGCGATGCCCGCGTTGTGCAGGTAACGAAACGTGTCCCTAAGGCCCTTCTGGCCGAAGTTCGGCGTGTGGTTGTTGGCGAGCGACAGGACGTCGAAACCCGCATCGACGAGGCCGTCGACTGTCCGCGGGTCGGCGCGGAACAGCATCTCTCCTTGTTCGACAGCGCGTCCCGGGGTGATGGAGGTCTCAAGGTTGGCGAAGGCGATATCGGCCCCGCGCAGCCAGTCGCGCATGCGGAGAAACGGGTAACGGACGTCGCCTTTCGCCGCGATGGTCTTGCCGACCGTGCGGGAAAGCATGATGTCGCCGACGGCGACGAGCGTGACGCGCGCAGGCGCAGGCGCAGGCGCAAGCGCGGGCTCGGGCGCGAGCGGAAGCCCGGCCTGCGGCCCGGGCGCCGCGGGCGCCGCCGGCGGCGCGGGTACCGGAGCCGGCAAGGCAACGGGAGCGGACGCCGAACGCACGGCATACAGGGCTGCGAGCACAACGATGACGGGTGCGGTGACGATGAGGTGCGCGTGGGAACGCCGCATAGGGATGACGGGACAAGCGTATCCCCTTCCCGAGCGCGCGTGCAAACGAAAACCGGCCGACGGGCACCGCCGGTTTTCGTTCCCGTTCAGCGAACGAACGTCCAGAACGCGACCGCGACCAGCACGCGGTAGACCCCGAACGGGACGAAATTGTGGTTTCTGACGTAGCGAAGAAGGAATCGGACCGCGGCGAGCGCGGCGATGAACGCGACCGCGCCGCCGGCGAAACCCTTCACGCGGCGATAAACGTCCACGGACGCGGCCGCCGCTTGGAGTTCGCCTTTATACACGTAACGGTAATTGACGGGCTGGTAATCGACGGGCATGACGGCGATCTTGCCATCGACGGCCAGCGGCTGCGCGGATGGAGCGGCCGCGAGGTGCGACTCGACGGCGCGGAGCCGCTCCCTGGCCTCCGCGTCGCGAGCCACGTCGGCGCCGCTTCGCAGCAGGTCCCAGACGTCCTCGATGTCCTCGACCGGCTTCGCCGTGCGGTAGTGGTCGATGACGCGATTCCTGGCGATGCGATAGAGCCAGGCGCTTTACGTCCCCTTGTCCGGGTCGAAACTCCCTATCTTCGCGTACGCCTTGAAAAAGACATCGCTCGTAAGGTCTTCGGCGGTCTCCTTGTGATGCATGCGGTAATAGACGAAATCGCAGATCCGCCGCACGTATGCGTCATAGAGCCATCCGAACGCTTCCGCATCGCCGTTCTGGCACGCGCTGATGAGTTTCCGTCGGTCATGGCCATGTCCTTTCCGGAGGAAAGCCTTTCGCCGTCCTCTGTCCTATCTAACGGAACCGCGACGCGAAAGTAACGCGACCGCTCACGCCTTCGGCGTCCTGCGGCGCCGCGCGATCGCCAGGATGACGAGGACGACGATGAGCACCGGGATGCCCACGCCCCCGCCGACGATGGCGATCCAGATGACGGCCACGGCCGACTCCTGGGCGATCTCGACCAGGGCCTGGGCCGCTTCCTTCACGACCGTGCCCGGCCGGAACTCCTTGGTCGGCACCTGCACGTGCGGTTCCTCGGAGAGCGAGACCGAGATGGTCGAGAATGAGGTCATGTTCTGGAGGTACTTCAGGCGGCCCTGCAGCGATTCAATGGTGCCGCGGACCTGGCCGAGCCGTTCCTGCACCTTGAGGATGTCCTCGACGGTGTCGGCCTTCTTCATGATGCGGAGGTATTCCTCCTCCTGCGCCTGCGCGTTGCGGAGCTGCGCCTCAAGGTCCGTGTACTGCTCGGTGACGTCCTGGCCGGTCGCAAGCTCGTAGTTGACGACCTTGGCCAGCGCCTTCTCGTCCGCCATCGCCGTCTCGAAATCCTTCGCCGGCACGCGGATCGTGACCTCTCCGTCATGCGTCCCGTCGGCGCGTTCGGTCGATGACGAGCCCTGGACGTAGCCGCCCCGAGCCGTCGCGATGGCGGTGATGCGTCCGAGCGAATCGGAGACGTTGTCGACGGTGATGCGCAGCGACCCGTTCTTGATGATCTTCTGGTCGACTTCCGCGGCCGTCTGGCCGCCGGTCGGGTTCGGATACGGCATCATCGCCGGCTGCGGCGCGGCGTAGTCCGCCGTGACGGACGCGCTCTCCGCATAGGACGGCGCGCCCTGGGCGGTGAGCCCCAGCGCGGCCCTTCCCGCCATCGGCGCGACGCCCGCACTTCCTGACACCGTCTTGATGTTGAACGACGAACGGCCCGCGGGTCCCTGTACGAGCGCGATGATCGCCGCGATGAGCACGAGGCCGACCGCCGCGCCGGCGACGGCAAGGATGGTCTTCTTCACTTTCGACGATGGCATGGCCATAGACGGGCGGTTAATGGTTCAGGCGCCGAGTCCGAAGAGCTCGACGGCGTTTTTTGAAAAAAGGGAGTCGGCGCGTTCGCCTGCGATCTGCCGCATCGTCCGCACGTACGACGCCTGATCGGAAATCGGCCAGTCGCTGCCGAACAGGATCCTCTCGGGCGCCGACGAGACCCGGACGAAGTCCTTCCAGCACTCCCGGAAATGCGTCCGCTGCTTCGGAGAGAACGTGCCGTACACGAACCCCGAGCAATCGGCGTAGACGTTCTTGTTCTTGTAGAGCACCTCGGCGGCGTCGACGATCCAAGGATAGCCGAGATGCGCGAGCACCACGCGAAGCTGCGGATGTTCGACCGCGACCTCGTCGATGTGCAGCGGATGCGCGTACTTCAGCTTTGCGGCATGCACGCGGTTGTACGTATCCCCGCTGTGGAAGATCGCCGGCCGGCGGTACTTCGCGAGCAGCTCGAGGAACGGCGCGAGCCAGGAGTCCTGGGGATAGAAATATTCGTATCCCGGATAGAACTTGAGGCCGTGGATAGCGCCGGACGCGAGCCACTCTTCGACCTGGGCTTTCGACGGGCGCTTTCCTCCGCCGGCGGTCAACGACCCGACCGGATACAGCGTGCCCTTGTACGGCGCGATGGCCGCCAACAAATCGGCGGTCGAACAGCCGTTGATGCGTCCGGCGAAGACCATCGCCTTGCCGATGCCCGCGTTGCGCATGGACATCACCAAGCTTGCGGGGTCCGCGATGATGGCGCCGCTGAATCCGATATGCGCGTGTGCGTCGACGATCATGCCGTTATCATAGCATACGAAGCCGCCGCGTTCCCGTCACAAAAAAAAGACCGCCCTTTCCGGGCGGCCGCGGGTCATGCCGGATCGGGCGGCATGCGGACGTCCTTCGCGAGGCGGACGGCCTTGAGAAATTTCAGGAGCAGCCAGGAAACGTCGATCTCCCAGAAGCGGCGGCCGAACTTCGCGACCTTCGGCTGCGCGTGGTGGTTGTTGTGCCACCCCTCGCCGTAGGTCAGGATGGCCACCCACCACGTGTTGCGGGAGGCGTCCTTGATCTCGTGACCATGGCGATGAGCCAGTAGCGCATCTTGCCGAAGCGCTTGCGGATGACCCTGCGCGCCAGGCAGGTGCACGAATAATTGAGCAGGTCGGCGAACGCGCCATCGTAGTCGTACTCCCTCGCCTCGTCGACGATGCGGTCCGCGAGCGTATCGATGGCCGCGTCGAGCTTCGCGCGGTCCTTCTTGGGGATGTAGGGCGTATGCCTGAACTGCAAACCCGCGGCCGCGCAACGCCGTTGTTCACGCGTCGCTGCGTCCAAACGGCATTCCGAGCGGTCAAAACGAAAACGCCCTCTTCGGGGCGTTTTCGGCGGTTCACTTGGCCAGGGCGACTTGGACGGTCATGGGAGCGGACCAGAGCCTGCGGGCGTCCCGGCGCACGGAAGCCGCATAGCCGTTCTTGACGCCGCAGCCGTTGTGGCACTGGATCGCGTGCGTCGGATACTTCGGGTAGCCGTTCTGCTCCATGTACTTGAGCGTCCAGGCGGCGGAGCAACGAAGGTCTTCGGCACAGCCGACGGAGATCTTGTGGAGACGGTAATGGATCTGGAAGTACCCGCGTGCCCGTCCGCCGTCGCCGATGGCGTCGGCTTCGTTCTGGGATTCCTTCCACATGATGCCGAGCAGGGTCTTGGCGCACTCCTCGCCATATCCTTTCGTCTGACAGACATCGAGAAGCACGTCTTGGACCATGGGCGGCTCGGGAGGTCCCTGAACGACGGCTTCGGGTTCGGCGGCCTTAAGAACCTCGCCGGTCACGGTAAGTTGCGGAGTGACGTCGATCCCGGCCACGCTCTGCGCGCTGACACGGACGGGTTGGATCACCAAGATGAGGGCGAGAAAGGCCGAGACGATCCTGCCGGCATTTTGCACGGCCAGGGACTGCTGCAAGGTCAATCTCATAATTTCGCCGAAATTAGCGAAAATAAAAGCGTTCGTATGCAACGGACGACGCCAGACCTTATCATATTTCTGCCGAAATGTCAACATGCGAGCCTCTTGATCGGCCGATAAAAAAAGGCCCGATGTTCGCATCGGACCTGGACGGCGGATCATGCCTTGGCCTTGCAAAGGCCCTGCAGCGTACGCTTGAGGTGCTCTTTGAGCTCCCACAGGCCTTCCTTGTCGAGATCGCGGACGTTTGCGAGCCCTCGCGCGGCGAGGAATTCCTTGGTGGCGGGGAAGGCTGAATTGAGGTCTTCCAGCTGCACGAGCGTCTCGCGCGCCTTGCGACCGATCTCGTCAAGCTCTTCGGGGGACTTCTGTTGCAGGGCGGCGGCAAGCGCCTCCCGTTCCTTCGCGTCCATGAGTGCCTCTTTGGGAAACTCCCGGGAAAGGACGATAGCGGCACCCTAGCCTAAGGACGGTCGGACGTCCATTCCGGTTGGCCGCGAAGTCAAAAAAGACGCTATACTCTGTGCGCTTTGCGCAACGATCGGAGCTATGCCAGGAACGTCAAATACGTCCTCATCATCGTCGTCTTCGTGACGGTGGTAGCCCTGAAGAGCTGGACGCTCCTGAAAACTTCTTCGTCGGGTTCGGATAAGGCCGGATCCGCGGGCGCGGAATCGGCGCTCGTGGAGACGACGGTGAGCGGCCGTCTTGAGCTGGACCTCTCCGACGCGGGATGGCGGCTCGACCAGGTCCTATCCGCGCATCTCGCGGACGACCCGAAGCCGGTCAAAACGATCGAAGCGCTTATCCGCCGCCAGGTCTTCATGTCCTACCTGCAGACCATTTTCCGGGAACCGGCCATGGCGCTGCCGACCGACGCCCCGCGACGAAAGGTGTGGCTGACCTGAACGTCGACAAGGACAAGCTCGCCGACTACGACATCATCTACAAGGACTTCCCTGCCGATTCTTGCGCTATCGCGGAGGGCTGCGTGGGCGGCCCGGGCGTGCGCCGCCTGCTGCGCTTCCGCGCCGTGACTCCCAACATCGGCGACACCGACATCGCCTTCGGCGACGTGAAGGATCTCGTCGAAAAGACCCGCCAGTTCGTCTGATCGGAGTGCCACAAACACTACCGCTTCAACGGCTACGGCCTCTTCACGCTCGAAAAGGGCGGCAAGACGGTCCTCCCCGGCGCCAAACGATCGTTCTGCGTGGAAAGCGCGGGCCGCGCAAGGAACGCCGCGGATGCGGCTTTCACGGCGCCCTTCCAGGCGTGCGAGAACCAGGGCATCGCGGCGGGATGGGAGGATGAATACTTCACCGGCCTCGACTGCCAATGGCTCGACATCACCGACGTGAAGATCGACGGCGAGAGCGAGACCTTCCAGCTCGCCATGCAGGTGAACCCGCTCAAGCTCCTGTGCGAAGGCGTGCCCGAGCCGGGCAAATACGTCCCCGCGCTCGACGAGGACGGTCTGCCTATCATGGGACCGGACGGCAGGCCCGAGCTCAAGCAGGCCTGCAAGACTGATTCCGAATTGTACAAGAATGACAAAGTCGCAGTCGACGTCGTCATCCCGAAGACCGGCGGCGCCGTCACCACGGCCTGCGCGACGATCGATTTCGGCCCGCTTCGCGACTGCGGATGGACGATGGCCGCGCCGCGGACGTGCGACCCCGGCAAACAGGTCTGGACGCCGGGAGGTGAGATCACGCGCGTCCGCGCCGGCGGCACGCCATGCCGGCACGACGAATCGCTCGCGGAGGCCGTTTCCGCGTTCGCGCCGTTCACCTGTCCCGCTTCCGGAAAATACGTCGTGCTCTCCGGACCGTACCTGGCGAAATGAACCGTCCGGCCAAAATGAAAAGCCGGCCTTCGGAAAGGCCGGCAACGGCGGCGCGCGCGGCCGCGTCAGAATTTGCGACCGCGAGGGTGCGCCGGGTAGTACGGCCGCGCCGGCGGCGCGTAGTGCCGCCAATGGCCGGGCGGCGGATAGCCCGGCCGGTACGACCAGCGGTAATGCGGCTGCAAGTAATAGCCGCCGCGCCAGTAGCCGTAATAGCCGTAGGACGGGCCCGGCGACCACGGACAGGGCGCGTACCAGGCATCGTCCGCCCAGCAGCCTTCGGGATACGTATAGACGTAATACGCAGGCGGCGGCGGATCGTACACGTAAGCACGGCGCGTAGTCGTGGTGACCATGCAGCCGGAGAGCGCGAACGCGGCGAACAGGGAAAGGACGATGAGAAGCGGACGTTTCATTGACGTGCCTCCGTGGATACGATACGCAGGAATGGCCTGGCCATGCAAGCCCGCGCGCAAAGGAGGACATGATGTCCGACGATGATGACAGACAAGTCACGCTCTTCGGGCCGCACCCCGGCGTCGGCGGCGCGGCGATCCCGCTCCCTGCCGTCGTGAAACGCGTCGCCGACGCGCTTGACGGGCAGACGCTGTCGCTGCGCTCCGCCGTCGCCTGCCTGCAGGCGGTCGCTCCCGGAATCGTCTTCGCGGACGTCGCGCATGGCGGGATCCTGCTGCGCGTCGGCGCCGCGCCGCCCATGCATCTCTGGCTCGTCATCCACTTCCGATGACGCCCTCCCGCCGCCCTCGGGCGGCTTTTTCGTTCCCTCAGACGTCGTACAGCGTCGCGGGGGCCTTGCGCGGGAACAGGCGTTCGACCGCGAACAGCGCAGCCATCGCCAGCACCGCGCCGGCGCCCACGTCAGAGAGGACGTGCTGCTTGAGGAGGACCGTCGAAAGGACGATCATCACCGTAAGCGTCCCGGCCACCGGGAACCGGCGGACGTCCAATACCCGCCACCAGTAAAGGCAGATGATGCTCTGCGCGGTATGGAGGCTCGGGAAGGTGTTGAAGGGCTGGTCGTGCGCGTAGATGAACCGCAGCAGGCCGCTGAACAGCGCCGTGTCGGGAACCGAAGGTCGCGGCACGTGGGTCTGATAAAAATAATACGTGACGCACGCGACGGCCTGCACAATCAGCATGGACACGGCGACGCGTTTCCATTCGGCGGTCGCCATGATGCCGTAGATGGCGGTGAAGAACAGATACGGCAGGTATAGGAGATACGGCACGCTGAACGCCGGGATGAGCGGAATCGCCCAGTCCAAGGGGACGGCGAGATCGTGAAGCGGGTATCTCGGCAGGTTCAAGAGGTGGTACGCGCCGAACGCCGCGAACACCGCCGCCAGCAAGGCGAGGCGGGGCGCGAGGCCGCTCCATCGGGCATTGTCCGTCCGTGCGTCCGTCTGCATAGATGTACAGTGTATCGTTTCCGGCGGACGTTTGGAAATGCGCTTGCCCGCGGTCCGCACGGAACGGCCCGGTTCGACAGGCGTCGGCCGGGCCTTTTTTCGATCGACCGCGGATCTTCGCGATGGCGTCATCGCAGTTTCCGTCCCCGCAGCGGCAGCTCCTTCTTGAAGGCGTTCCGCGAAAGGACGGCGTCGAGATATGCGACCTGCGCCCCGTCCATGCCGGCCAGCGCCCCGGCAGGCGCATCGCCGCCGCGCACGCGGAGGAACGCCTCGATCGCCTCGAACGGGATCTCCGCGAGTTCGGCAGGGCGCCCGCAGTCGGGATCCGCCCTTCGGCTCGACTCGATGAGCTCCGCGGGCACGCCGATCTCCGCGCAAAGGCGCTGCACGTCCGACTTCCAGACGCCGACCACAGGCAGGAACGTGGCAATCCTGCTCGCGAGACTGTAGGTACCCAGCAGATCCTCCGTCCGATTCCTGCTGCCGACGAGCCAGAACCGCCGGGAAAGCGCCATCGACATGAAACGCGACCAGCGCATCTCCTCGCGCTCGCCTCCGTCTCCCGGCACCTCCGTGAATTCGATCCTGCCCGTCCCCGCGAACCATTCCCCCGCCCGCAGGTCCGTGCCCGCATGCACCGCGACGGTCTTCTCGGGGAAGGCCCGCATGCACAGCCAAAAACACAGCGCGCTGTCGGAGCCGCCGCTCACGGGGACGAGCAGGCCGGCCGCGCCGGCGGCCGTCTTCCTGATCCCTTCGACGAGGATGTCGATATCGGCGGACATAGGCGTCATTCGCCGCCGGAAAGGGTCAGCGGGCTGCCCGACAACGCCGGCGCCGCGCCTCCGCACGCGAACGCCACCGCCTCCGCGACCTCCTCGGGACGCAGGATGCGATGCTGCGGATTGGCCCGGGCCACGCGCGCCCGCGCTTCGTCCTCGCCGATGCCGCGCCGCTCCATCACGCCGCGGATCGTGCGATCGGTCATTTCCCCCTCGACGAAGCCGGGGCACACGGGCACGACGACGATGCCGCGCTTGCCGTATTCCTGCGCCAGGGAGCGCGCCAGGCCGACGAGCGCGTGTTTGCTCGCGCAATACGCCGCCGTGTACGCGTATCCTTTCAGCCCCGCGACGCTCGACATGAAGCAGATCGTCCCGCTGCCCGCCGAGAGCATCGACGGAAGGCATGCCTGCACGAATTGCATCGAACCTTCGACGTTCACCGCGAAAATATCGCGCCAGAGGTCCATCGGGAATTCCGCGCTCGGGCCCGATTTGCCGATGCCGGCGTTGCAGACGAGGTTCTTCACGATCCAACCGCGTTCCGTCGCCGCTCGCACCGCGGCCGCAGCGGTGGCTGGATCGCGGACATCGCCGACGACGAAAGCGGCGGTCCCGCCATCGCGGGCGATATCCGCGGAAGCCGAGACCAGGTCCGCCTCCGTCCTGCCGACGATCACGGCGGGTCCCTCCTTCGCCATACGCAAGGACACGGCGCGCCCGATGCCCCGTCCCCCGCCAGTCACGATAGTCGCGCCGACTGCAGTGCGTGCCATACTCTTCGTGTCAATCCTACAATAACAAAACGCCGTCCTTTCGCAAGGTCGACCGGCAGCATCGTCACGGCGTCACGCGCCGGCGACGGGCAGGAAGACGGTGAACGTCGAACCCTTCCCTTCCTTCGAGCGGACTTCTACCTTTCCGTGCATCTTCTCTACGAGTTTCCTCGTTACAAAAAGGCCGAGGCCGGTCCCTTGGACGCCCATGCCGATGTCGCCGCGGAAATAGGCCGTGAAGAGTTTCTCTAGCGCATGGGGTGAAATGCCGCTGCCGGTATCCTTGATCTCCGTCGAAAGGGTCTTTCCTTCGCGGCGCTGCGTGACCGTGATTGTTCCTCCTTCTCGATTGAACTTGATGGCATTATCGATGAGATTGCTGAAAACCTCTTTGAGCTTATCGGCGTCGCCCGTCACCATCGGCGCAAATGCCGGAGGGACGTACGAGAACGTCACGTTCTTATTAACCATCGCGGGCCCGAGTTCGCTTGCGGCTGAACGGACGATGGCGGACAGGTCGAGCGCATCCGCCCCGATCTCGAACTCCGGCCGTTCGCCGGCGCCCATCCTCATAAGGTCTTCGATGAGCCGCGACATGCGTCCGAGCGCCGCACCCACGAGATCGAGATCCTTCTTGAACTCGGGGTTCGCCGCGGCAGACGCTTGATCCTTGTATTTTTCGACGACGAAACGGATCATCGTCGACGGCGAACGGAGGTCGTGGACGGTCCTGAACAGGAATTCGTCCTTGAGTTGAGTGGCATCCTTTTCCTTCTCGCGGATGCGGGAGACGTAATAACTGCTGTGGAAAATGATGAGCGCGATGATCAATCCGAAGTTGACGATGGTGATCGCGTCCTGCTGCTGGTAAGCAAGCGGGCTGTTCGCGAGCGCCGGAAATAGCCCCGCGTGCTCGGCCACCGAGATCGCCTCGAAGATGATCGCCGTCATCACGACTATCGCGACGAGCATGCGCATCGAGACGATGCTTGCCGATATGATGACGAGGATGAACAGGAGGATGAACGGACTCCTGATACCGCCCGTGTACAGTACGCCGGCCGTCACGCCAGCGAGATCGATGAGGAGCTGCCCGCAAAGGAGAGCGAGAGGCTTCACCTTGTGCCGCATCAGCAACCAGACCGCGAGGCTCGCCGCGACGTACGCGGGAATCACGGCGAACAAGGCCGGCCGCGAATCGAAAGCGCTGGCGTGCAACATCCAAAAAATGCCGAGCGAGCCGATGCTGACCACGATCGTCGCGATGCGCGGGATGCTGAGCCAGCGATACAGCCGGATCACCTCGTCGGCGCCCACGCCGCGAGGATTCTCATCGAAAAAACTTCGTAATCTGAAATCGTACATGCAGGGATGGTACCATGCCGCGGATGACGACGGAAACGCCGCCTGGCCGACGACGGACCCGGATATCCGCGGCGAAGCGGGATTGCCGCCGCGGCGCGGCTCCTGTACACTTGAAGTGTTCTTTTCCCTTTCTCCACAAGGAGACGGTCATGCCCATCGACATCGAAAAAGAGTCCGCCGCGTCCGGTTGCGTCCTGACCAAGCTCAGGCAATGGTCGCATCTCGACCATGAGGTCGCGCTCGTGCGATACGAGAAGAAGGACGCCGATCCGCCGTACGCGCACACCCACCTCGTCTGCGAATGCGACTTCGACGTGAAGCCCGTCGTCCGCGACGGCAAGACCATCGGGGTCGAGCACGTCCGCGATCCCGAGAAATGCGCCTCAAAGGACGCCGTCCGCGCGCTCGTGAAGCTCGAGATGAAGCGCCCGCTCCTCGCGACGCTGCGCGCGTCGGGGCTCAAGGCCGCGATCCTCGAGGCCCACGCCAAGGTGAAGGCCGGCGAATACCTCGGCCAGCGGTACGCGTGCATGATCTATGCGCAAGAGGTCGCCGAGCTGCTCGAGGTCGGCATGACGGACATGCACCCCGCGCTCGCCGAGCTGTTTGCGGAAGAGAAGATCGACCTCAACGGCATGATCCTCGCGGACTACGTGCCGCGGTTCCGGTTTCCCCGGGAGATCCAGCAGCTCTTCCGCATGCTGGTGGAGGCCCCGCTCGGCTGGCCGAACGGCGACGCCGGCGATTGTTTCCTCGCGACGGTCGAAGGCGCGATCCACGAAGGCACCGACTTCAAGCACGGCAAAGACGCCTTCTGGCCGCACAACTTTCCGCATCTCGCCGCGAGCCATCTGGTCGAGTTCGGCCACCATTGGCTGGCCTCCGCACTCGCGCGAGCGGAGCGGGGCGGCGCCGACCGCGAAGACCTGCGGTTCACGGACTGCGAATGGCTCGCCGCGGACCTCGAGCGCCTGGCTGCGGGGTACCGCGCGCTCGGAAAGGCGCACGGTTTCCCGCAAAACCCTCTCGCGCGACAGGAAGCGAAGAAGGCGCCCGCCCCCAAGAAACGGCGCTCGCCGAAGAAACGCCGTTGAACGGAAGACCCTGCCGCTTGGCAGGGTCTTTTTTCATCTCATGAGGCCGGATGGTCCTGGCGCGGAGCCGCGAAGCGGAACACGGTCGGCTTGGCGGCGCGGAGGTAGTCCGGCACGACCATGATGATCGAGTCGGTCAGCGAGCCGGCATTGAACGCGATCCGTTCGTTGGCGACGATCGATTCGTCGACATGAAGGTCGAACGGCAGCACCGGGTGGCCGAACGGCGGCACGGAGCCCGGCACGAGGCCGGTGAGCTCGAGCAGCTCCTCTTTCGTCGCGAAACGCACATAGCGCGTGGCGAACCTTTCCTTGAGCGTGCGCGAATCGAGCGCGAGCGCGGCGGAGAACGTGAACAGCCGGAATTCGTCGCCGACTTTCAGCAGCAGCGACTTCCCGCCGTTCTTGAGTTCCTCGCCGCGCGCCTTCGCCGATTCTTCCGACGCGCGCGTCGGCTCGTGATGCAATCCGCGGTACGGGATCCGCTCGCCATCGAGCAGCACCTCGATCCGTTCGCGGACGCCGTTCATGGCTTTCCGGTCACGAGCGGCAGGCCCGCCGCCGTCCAGTCCTTGCGCCCGCCCTTGTAGTCGTACACGTCCCGGTACCCGAGGCGCATCAGCGCCTTCGCGGCGCTCGTCGACGCGTGGCACTGGAAGTCGCTGCAATAGGTGATCACCGTCCGCGTCTTATCGCCGAGGACGCGCTCGTGCTGTTCTTCGACGAGATGCGCGGGAAGCGACCTCGAGAATGGGAGATGCCCCTTCTCGTAATCCTCGGCAAGAAGCGCGTCGACGAGCGTGAACTCGTCGCCGTTCTCTATTTTTTCCAAAAGCTGTTCTTTGGAGATGAACCTGAGGCGCATGCGCCGTGTCTTAGGGTTTCGCTTCCTCTTCCTGAAGGTCCTTATAGATGCCGCCGAAACCGCGGAGCTTCCCGAAGGCCAGGAACATCAGGCTGACGGCGGCGAAGAAGCTGAATGCGCCCGCATACATGATCTGCTACGCGGGGACTTCGAAAGCGGCGGCGATGATCGCGGGGTTCGCGGCGAGGAGCAGGAGGTGCTCTCGGGTCTCGGCCTTGCTCATGTGCTTCCAGTAGAGCATTTTTCCGGCCGGCATTCCAGCGTCACACGGCGCCGACGGACGCCCCGGCCATGGCGCGGAGCACGTACGGCATGATGCCGCCCGCGCGGAAATAGGCCACCTCGACGGGAGAATCGAGCCTGCAGCGGACCTCGAAGCGTTTCTCCGCGGCGCCGTCGCGCGCCGTGACCGCAAGCGTACCCCCGGCCGCGAGCGTGGCCACGCCGGAGATGTCGAACGTCTCCCGTCCGGTCAGGCCGAGCGTCGCGGCATTCTCGCCTGGCATGAATTCGAGCGGCAGAACGCCCATGCCGGCCAGGTTGCTGCGATGGATGCGCTCGACACTTTCGAAGATGACGGCACGGACGCCGAGGAGGCGGACGCCTTTTGCGGCCCAGTCGCGCGACGAACCCATGCCGTAATCCTTCCCCGCGATGACGATGAGAGGCGTCCCCTCTTCCGCATACCGTCCGGCGGCGTCGAAGACGGACATCGTCTCTCCCGAGGGGACGTGCACGGTCGCGTTTCCTTCGACTCCCGGCACGAGCAGGTTCTTGAGCCGCGTGTTCGCGAAGGTGCCCCGCATCATGACCTCATGGTTCCCGCGCCGCGCGCCGTAGGAATTGAAATCGATCGGCGCAGCGCCGCGTTCGACGAGATACTTCGCCGCGGGGCTCTTCGTCGAGATGGATCCGGCGGGAGAGATGTGATCGGTGGTCACGGAATCCCCGAGCAGCGCGAGCGCCCTCGCGCCCCGGACGTCGTCGGGTGCCGCAGCGGAAAGGTCGTCGAAGAAAGGCGGACGCCTGATGTATGTCGAAGCCGGGTCCCATTCGTACCGGTCGCCCTTCGGCGCGCGCACGGCGTTCCATTCCGGTCCGCCGCGGAAGGCGTCCGCGTACTGCTCACGGAACATCTCGGGTTTCAGGGTCGCGCCGATGGCGGCCTCGATCTCGTTTCGGGAAGGCCAGACGTCCTTGAGGAAGACCGGCTCGCCGGCGCTGCCGACGCCAAGCGGTTCCATCGCGAAATCGATGTCGATCCGGAGTGTCGATGTGAAACCGACGAGCAGGCCGGTT
>JAVHQX010000010.1:0-5057 GCA_036171355.1 Patescibacteria group bacterium
TTACGTACGTCGCGTCGGGACAGCCTCTGTGTCCTGTGTACTGCCTACGGTGTTCTGCCTTCAGCGTACTGCGCACCGCGCCGTCGACGGGTACCCGTTTTTTTGCTATAATGAACGCATTATCCTCCATCGGAGGTCCTTCTCGCCGTCCCGCCGCGTATGCGCCCAAGGAAACGCACTAAGATCGTCTGTACCATCGGTCCGGCCTCCGACAAGCCGGAAATCCTCGAAAAGATGGTGGAGGCGGGCATGAACGTCGCCAGGCTCAATTTTTCGCATGGCACGCACGAATACCATGCGGGGCTCATCAAGATGCTGCGCGAGCTCGCGGCGAAGTCCGGGGAGCCGATTGCGATCCTGCAGGACCTCCAGGGGCCGAAGATCCGCGTGGGCGAGCTCCCGAAGGAGGGGGTCATGCTGACCAAGGATTCGACCGTGACGTTCTCCACGGACCCGAAGACGGAGTTGCCGAAGATCTCGGTGACGTACGACAAGTTGCATGAGGACGTGAAGCCGGGCGACGTCATCCTGCTCGACGACGGCCTGATCGACGTTCGCGTGGAGAAGGTCGAAGGCAAGGACATCATCTGCCGGGTCGCGAACGGAGGCTCGCTCACGTCGCACAAGGGCTTCAACCTTCCGACCGCGACGCTTTCCGTCTCCGCCATCACCGACAAGGACAAGGAGGACCTGAAGTTCGGCGTCGCGCAGCACGTCGACTGGGTCGCGCTGTCGTTCGTCAGGAACGCCAAGGAGATCTACGACCTGCGCTACATGATCAAGGACATCGAGGCGGAGCTCGGCGGCGACCACGCCTACGAATCGCCGATCCGCATCGTGGCGAAGATCGAGAAGCACGAAGCGCTCAAGAACATCGACGAGATCGTCGAGGCGGTCGACGGCATCATGGTGGCCCGCGGCGACCTCGGCATCGAGACGCCTGCCGAGGACGTGCCGCTCTGGCAGAAACGCCTCATCGACAAGTGCCTCAACGCGGCCAAGCCGGTCATCGTGGCGACGCAGATGCTTGATTCGATGATCCGGAACCCGCGGCCGACCCGAGCGGAAGTCTCCGACATCGCCAACGCCGTCATCGATCACGCGGACGCCATCATGCTGTCCGGCGAGACCGCCTCGGGCAAGTTCCCCGTCGGGGCAGTGGAGACGATGACGCGCGTGGTCCTCGAGACGGAGGAGTCGAAGTATGACGACCTGAAGAGCCAGCACGAGAGCTGCATCGCCTGCAACACCATCGAGGTCTCCGTGTCGCAGGCCGCGACGGTGCTCGCCAAGGACGTCGGCGCCAAGCTCGTCCTCGTCGCGTCGATGTCGGGCGACACCGGCCGCATCGTCAGCCGCTACCGGCCCGAGCTGCCCATCCTCGTCGCGACCGACTCCGAACGCGTGCGCCACCAGCTGAACCTGTCCTGGGGCGTCGTGCCGTTCATCCTGCCGCGCTGCCGCACCGTCGAGGAGCTCGTCGACCGTTCCGTCGGCCACCTCAAGAAGGAGAAGCTCGTCCAGATCGGCGACAAGATCATCGTCATCGCCGGAGAACCGGTCGGCTCATCCGGAGGCGTCAACCTCGTCGAGATCCGCGAAATCAAATGACCGCCGCCGCGCCCGACTGGCGCGGCTTTAGTTCCACGTTTATGGCCTCAAAAAAGGTCAGCCGCCGCGCCGCCTCTCCGTACGTCAAGTTCTTCGAAGACATCGACATGCGCGACGTCGCCTCGGTCGGCGGCAAGAACGCGTCGCTCGGCGAGATGGTGCAGAACCTCGCGGGAAGGGGGATTCCCGTCCCGGGAGGCTTCGCCGTGACCGCGGAGGCCTATTGGCGCTTCCTGGACGCCTCAGGGCTGCGTAAGCGCATCAAGGAGGCCTTGAAAGGCCTCGACGTGCGCGATGTGAACGAACTGGCCGAGCGCGGCAGCCTGGTGCGCCAGACCATCCTCGCCGCCGAGGTGCCAGACGACCTGCGCAAGGCCATCGTCGACGCCTACCGCGAGGTCTGCCGGCGTCACAAGAAGAAGGACGTCGACGTCGCCGTCCGGTCGTCGGCCACCGCCGAGGACCTCCCCGGCGCGTCGTTCGCGGGCCAGCAGGACACGTACCTGAACATCCGCGGCGACTTCGCGCTCGTCGACGCCGTGCGCCGCTGTTTCTCGTCGCTCTTCACCAACCGCGCCATCGTGTATCGGGACGAGAAGGGATTCGACCACCTCAAGGTCGCCCTCTCCGTCGGCATCCAGAAGATGGTGCGTTCCGACCTCGCGTCGGCCGGCGTCATGTTCACCATCGACACCGAGAGCGGCTTCCGCGACGCGGTGCTCGTGAACGGCGCCTACGGTCTGGGCGAGAGCGTGGTACAGGGCAAGGTGAACCCCGACCAATACTACGTCTTCAAGCCCACGCTCACGGGGAAGTTCCGGCCGATTATCGGCAAGAGCCTCGGCACGAAGGAGACCAAGATTGACTACAGCATGGAAGGCGGTTCGACCATCCGCACGGTCAACGTCAGCGCGGAAGACAGGAAGCGGTTCTGCCTCGCGGACGACGAGGTCCTGACGCTCGCGAAATGGGGCGCGTCAATCGAGGAGTACTATTCGAAACTGGCGGGGTCCCGGCAGCCCATGGACATCGAGTGGGCCAAGGACGGCGAGACCGGGCAGCTCTACATCGTCCAGGCGCGTCCCGAGACCGTGCAGGCGACGAAGGACCGCAAGGTGCTCGAGGAGTACATCCTGCAGAAGAAGGGGGCCGTGCTCGCTCGCGGCCTCTCCATCGGCATGCGGATCGCCAAGGGACGGGTGCGGGTCATCAAGGACGTGCACGACATGTCGGCCTTCAAGGACGGCGAGGTGCTCGTCACCGAGATGACCGATCCCGACTGGGTGCCGATCATGAAGCGCGCGGCCGCCATCGTCACGAACAGCGGCGGGCGCACCTGCCACGCGGCCATCGTGTCGCGCGAGATGGGGACGCCGGCCGTCGTCGGCACGGGCAACGGCACCGCGGTGCTGAGGGACGGCATGGAGGTCACCGTGTCGTGCGCCGAGGGCGAAGGAGGCGTCATCTACGAAGGTCTGCTGCCGTTCGAGGTGAAGGTCACCAGGCTCGGGCATTTCAAGAAGCCGGAGACGCAGATCATGATGAACATCGCCGAGCCGGAGCTCGCCTTCGACCACTCGTTCATCCCGAACGACGGCGTCGGCTTGGCCCGTCTCGAGTTCATCTTCATCAACTACATCAAGGCGCATCCGATGGCGCTCCTCCATCCGGAGAAGGTGTCGGACGAGAAGGTCCGGCTGCAGCTGGACGAGCTCGCATCCGCCTACGGCGACAAGGAGACCTTTTGCGTGGACAAGCTCGCCGAGGGCATCGGCAGGCTGGCGGCCGCTTTCTATCCGCGCGACGTCATCGTGCGCGCATCGGATTTCAAGACGAACGAATACGCCGGGCTCATCGGCGGCGCGGGATTCGAACCGAAGGAATCGAACCCGATGATCGGTTGGCGCGGCGCCTCGCGGTACTACGATCCGAAGTACAAGGAGGCCTTCCTGCTCGAATGCAAGGCCTTCAAGAAGGTACGTGACGAGATGGGGCTCACCAACCTGATCGTCATGGTGCCGTTCTGCCGCACGCCCGAAGAGGGGAAGGCGGTCATCAAGACCATGGCCGAAGCCGGTCTCGTCCAGGGCAGGAACGGCCTCAAGGTCTACGTCATGGTGGAGATCCCGTCGAACATCATCCTCGCCGAGGATTTCGCGGACGTCTTCGACGGGTTCAGCATCGGGTCGAACGACCTGACGCAGCTGACTCTCGGCGTCGATCGCGATTCGGAGCTCGTCAGCCGCCTCTACGACGAACAGAACGAGGCGGTGCTCACGTCCATCCGGCAGGTCATCCGCGTCGCCAAGAAGAAGAAGGTGAAGATCGGCATCTGCGGCCAGGCGCCGTCCGATTATCCGGCGTTCGCCGAGTTCCTGGTGAAGGAGGGCATCGACAGCATCTCGCTCAATCCCGACACGGTCCTGAAGACGTCGATCGCGATCGGCAGGACCGAGGCGCGGTTACGCAAGAAGAAGGGCGGCAAGAAATGAAGGAAGGGCGGCCGCGAGGCCGCCTTTTTCGGACGTCGTGGACAGGCCGCGGCCGCGCGGGTAGCCTGACCATAGGCTCTTTTGTCATGCCGCAGCTTCCGGAGGTGCCGTGGTGCAACGGCCGTCATACCGCTCCCTGCCCGCCGTCAGGCGGAAGCGCAGGATCGAAGCGGCGCTGCTCGCGGCCTTCGCCGCGAGTCTCGCCGTGCTGTGCGCGCTCGGCGCGCGTCTTCATCCGTCCGCCATCGCGATGACGCTCCTGCTCGGCGCCGCCGCGCTGACCGCCGTGCTGCAGAAGGAGGCCGTCCGCAACGCGCATCGGCGCCTCATCGGCGTCACCGAGGTCACCGACCGCGCGCAGGCTCCCGTCCTGTGGGACGCCGTGCAGGCCGCCGCTGCCGCCGCGGGCGTCAGGCCGCCAAAGGTCTATCTGATCGACGACGTCATGCCTCTCCAGGCCGCGTCCTGGGGTTTCGGCACCGACCGGTCCCTCGGCATGCGCCGGGGATTGGCCGGGCGCCTTCCGCCCGACTGGATCATCGCGGCCGTCTCCCACGAGATCGCGCACGGCATCATGAACGACCTCGCGTTCACCGCCCTGCTGCAGGTGCTCCGCGCCTGGCTCAGGCTTGCGGCCTACGGCCTCTTCGGCCTCGGGATCGTGACCCTGTTCGGCCCGTCCGCCTTCGATCATCTCTGGACGGCCTGCGGCGCCTGCGTCGCCGGCCTCGTGGGCGTCATCATGCCCGACGCGATCCTGTCCGTCGGCCTGCATCGCCTCCGCTACGCCCGCGAGTACGCCGCCGACGCCGTCGGTATCGCGTTCACGGGAGATCCGAAGGCCGCCATGGCGCTCATGATCTTCTTCGCGGTCGCCGGACGCGACGCGAGCACCGATCCGGTCCCGAGGCCGGGCCGCTCGCATCCGCCGCCGCTCGCGCGCGTGGAGGCGAT
>JAVHQX010000011.1:0-1889 GCA_036171355.1 Patescibacteria group bacterium
GTGCCCGTCTCCGCCAGCGCGGGACGGGCACGAGGTACGCATGCCGTCCATCACCGGCAAGCTGCGCCGCGCCGCTGCGCTCGCAG
The DNA here is from genome assembly GCA_036171355.1 of Patescibacteria group bacterium. Classification (GTDB taxonomy): domain Bacteria; phylum Patescibacteriota; class Patescibacteriia; order SG8-24; family SG8-24; genus JAHFIW01. The sequence continues at coordinate 87 of JAVHQX010000011.1, forward strand.
CCTTCGTTTTGGTTTTTTTGCTGGTCGCCACTCCGCAGCTGTACGCGATGCTCGCCTGGCACCGCGTAGCTGCCGTCCCGCCGTTCAGGCGGCGCAAGGCGGTCGCGCGCTGGCAGTCGGCGTGGGGCGTCCGGTTCTTCCGGATCGTCTCCGCCGTCATGAACGTCCGCGCGGATATCCGCGTTCCGCGGGAGGCGTCCGCCGGCGTGCCCGTCATCGTCGTCGCGAACCATCGCAGCTCGCTCGACATCCCGGCGCTCTTCGCGGCGCTCGCGCGGGCCGGCCGCGCCGACCTGCGATGGATCCTCAAGCGGCAGCTCTTCGCCGTGCCGTCCATCGGGCGCTCATGCAAGGAGACCGGCTGCGCCTACGTAGCCCGCGGCGGCGACCCCGAGGACATCTCGCGCGTCCGCCAGTGCGCCGCGGACGCGCACCACGACGGCGCGACGGTCGTGATCTTCCCCGAAGGCACGCGCTTCTCGGGGCCGCGGCACGGATCGGGGTTTGCGCACGTCCTGCCGCCGAAGGTCGGCGGCGTGCTCGCGCTGCGGCGGTCGCTTCCCGACTGCCACGTGCTGTCGGTCACCATCCGGTGGACCGGCGGCCCGGAAGGAAGGACCATGTTCGACGGCGAGTCGTTCGTCGGCAAGACCGTCGTCGCGGAGTGCGCGCTGCACACCGACATCGACGGCAGGACGATCGCCTCGTGGCTCCACGAGGAGTGGCTCAGGAAGAATCGCGTCCTCGTCGCGTCCGCGCGCGCGTGATCTGACGAAGCTTCGGCGGGCCCCACGGCCCGCCTTTTCTTTTCATCCGTCCATGCTACGGTACGCGCGTCCTTTCCACTTACCTGCCCGCAGTACCGTCCTGTCGTCCGCAAAGGAGAAGCTTCGCATGGCATATTCCCGTCGTCTGAGGGCGGGGATGACCATCGTCGTCCTCGTCATGCTGGTCGTTTTCGTCGCAGGTCCCGCGCTCTACGGCATCATCCTCTGGGACTTCCTCTTCCGCGTCCGCGGACTGGCGCATCGCCGCCGCATCGCCCGCTGGCAGTACCTGTGCGGCGAGGCCGCCCTTGCCGTCGTAAGCCTGGTCATGGGCATCACGGTCACCTACGACCTTCCGCCGCCTGTGCCCGGCGCCGGCCCGTACATTGTCGTCGCCAACCATCTGGGCGGTTTCGACGGCTTCATCGTCACGCACGTCCTGCGCGCGATTGGCGCCAGTACGGACCTGCGCGCCATCGGGAAACGCGAGGTCCGAAGATATCCCGTCGTCGGCCGCGCCTGGCGCGAGTTGAAATGGGGCTTCGTCGCGCGCCGTCACGACCCGCACGACTTCGACGCCGTCGAACAGTGCGGCCGCGACGCCGACGGCGACGGCGCGAACGTGGTGATCTTTCCGGAAGGGACGATCTACATGCGCACCAACCGGCGCGAATGGTACGTCAACGTCCTTCCTCCGAAGAGCGGCGGGCTCGCCGCGCTGCGGCGCGTCCTGCCAAGCCGGCAGGTCCTGAACATCACCATCGCCTGGGACCGCGAGACGCACGGACTGACCATGATGGAGGGCGGCGTGCCGCTCGGCCGCCGCGTCACCGTCACGGCGCGCGTCGTCGACGTCCCGGAGGACGTCAAAGGATGGCTGCGCGAGGAGTGGGTCCGCAAGGACGCCGTGATCGCGGCGGGCTGAGCGGAAAAAACGAGACCCCGACGTCCTGTCGGGGTCTTTTTCTTTGTCCCGCGGAACCCCGGGCGTCAGCCCGGGGTTCCTTGCGCCCCTTCGTCCTTCCTGCCTTGCGCC
>JAVHQX010000011.1:1989-5049 GCA_036171355.1 Patescibacteria group bacterium
CCTTGCGCCCCTTCGTCCTTCCTGCCTTGCGCCTGCTAAGGTGGCGGGTCCGTATGGAATTCCTTAAACAGGCGCACGGCACGTACCGCGTAAGGTACCGCCCGGTCTTCGTGACGAAGTACCGTCGTAAGATCTTTGCGGCCGAGGGCTTGAGCGCGTACGTTCAGGCGGTCTTGAGAGCGGTCACGAAACAGTATCCCGACATCAAGATCTTCGAGATGAACGCGGATGAGGACCGCATCCGTCTGCTCGCGAGCATCCCGCCTCGAATGGCGGTCAGCGACGCCGTGCGCCTTTTAAAGACCAGCAGCGCGAGGGCGATGAGGGCGCGCCTTCCCTTTTTATCGGACATGTACGAGCGCAAAGGTCTCGGCCTTTGGTCTGACGGTTATTTCGTATCGACCGCCGGTAGTGACGAGAAGGCCATGGAAAGGTATGTCAAAGCGCAAGGCAGGGAGGACAAAGGACAGACGAAGTTTGTATGGTGAAAAATACCCCGGGCGCGAGCCCGGGGAAATTTATTGCAAAGAAAAACCCCGCGGCGGGCGGGGTCAGCTTTTGGGAAGCACGCGCACGATGTGCGTGATGAACTCGCCGAGGAGCGGCGCGCGCTCCTTGGCGCGGCGGATGTTCTCTTCGTGGGAGTGCTCTTCCGTCGCGGAGTTGGTGATGAACGCCATCGGCACGACGCGCGCGCCCGGGTAGAGGGCGACGACGCAGGCCTCGGGCAGCACGCTCATGCCCACCGCCTTGGCGCCCGCGGCGCGCAGGAACGCCTTGTCGTGCTTGCGGCCCTCGAACTGCGGGCCGCGCAGCATGGCGTAGCATCCTTTGCTGACGCTCCTCGGGTCGTTGCCGAGGAAGAACGTGTGGGCGGCCGTCATGAGCGAACCGTCAATGGCGTCTTCCGGGGAGACGAATTCTCCGCCGAGGAGCGGCATGGGCGGCGCGACGATCGTGAGGAACGAGTCGATGAGCAGGACGTCGCCGACGCGCAGGTCGGGGACGAGGCTGCCGGCGGCGCAGGTGACGATGACGGTCTTGGCGCCGAGCTGGATGAGCAGCTCGGTCTGCAGACGGACCATCTTCCAGTGGTCGGGCTCATGCGTCTCGTTGAGATGCACGCGGCCCGAAAGCACGGCCACGGGAACGCCGTCGAGCCGTCCGACGGTGATGCCGCGGCGGTGGCCTTCGAGCGCGCGGAGATTCCCGAATCCCGGGAGCTCCTTGAGCGGGATCTCCTGAGACGGTTCCTCGAGCGCGAGCGCGTCGCCCCAGCCGGTGCCGAGGATGATCGCGACGGGCACCGTCGCGGCGGGTTCGAGCCCGAGCATCGAACGAAGACGGAGCGCGGCGACGTTCGCCGTATTCTCGAGTGCGGAATCGCGTGCGGTCATGGCGTGACCTCCTGTCGAACGGCTGTGAAAGGGCCGCCGCCACCGTACTCGCCGTCGGCAGGAGCGTCAATGACGACAAAAAATCCCTCCCCTGAGCCAGGGGAGGGCAAAGCTCATCCGTTCTTCGGCGTGTCCCGCGGGGGCGCGTCCGGCGTCTTCCGGTCAGGCGACCGGCCTTTCCGTACATGGCTGGCGTAGAGCACCAGGACCATCAGGAAAAGGAAGCCGCACATGAACAGCAGGAACTTGAACGCTCCCGCGACCACCTCGGTGAACCCCATGCGCACTCCTGCGTCTCGGCCTCCCGGCCGGACGCGTTTTGCCGGCCGCGCCGTGCGGACCGGACCCGTCATGTGATATCATCGCGGCGAAGCGTGGTCAATCATTGACCTGTGCCGCGTCGCGAGCTACCATTGCGGCTCGCCCTTTTTTCGCAGGACGGAGGAATCATGACCATCTGTTTCGTCACGGGAAACGCCAACAAGTTCGCCGAGGCGCGCGCGATCGTGCCCGAGCTTGAGATGCTCGAGATGGATCTCCCCGAGATCCAGGAGATTGACGCCCCGGCCATCATCGTCGCGAAGTTCGCAGAGGCGGTGCGCCGGATGCCCGGCCGGGAACTCGTCGTCGAGGACACGTCGCTGTCGCTCAAGTGCCTGAACGGGCTGCCGGGACCGCTCATCAAGTGGTTCCTGCAGGCGATGGGACCGCGCGGCCTGTACGAGATCGCGTCGAGATTCGACGAGACGCGCGCGACCGCGCGCACGATGATCGGCTACATGGACGGGGCCGGCATGGTCCGCTTCTTCGAAGGCGCCGTCGACGGCAGCATCGTCCTGCCGCGGGGAGCCACGAAGTTCGGCTGGGACCCAGTCTTCCGTCCGTCCGGCCACCTCAAGACGTTCGCCGAGATGACCCGGGATGAGAAGAACGCGATCAGCATGCGCCGCCAGGCCTTCGCCGGCCTCAAGGCGTTCCTCGACGGACGATGAACCGTCGTTGACGGTACGGCGGGACCATGGCACGATGCCGCGTCCCGCTCTTTTTTTCGGAAAGGAGATCGCCGATGCTCCAGGACAAATGGTCCTCCTTGTGGCTGCGCGCCGGAGGGCGCGCGAACTGCTGGCTCAGGCCGTACGAACGCCTGCTCATGCGGTACGCCGAACCGCATCGGCGCTACCACACGTTCACGCACATCCGGCACTGCCTCCGTGAGTTCGACGCCATCCGCGACCTCGCGGACCACGCCGACTCGGTCGAGATGGCCGTCTGGTTCCACGACGCGGTCTACGACACGAGGGCCAAGGACAGCGAGGCGCGGAGCGCGGAACTGGCGCGGAACGTCCTCGATGTCGGCGGATTCCGCGAGGAGTTCGGCGACCGGGTCGCGGAGCTCGTGATGGCGACGTCGCATGCGTCGCCTCCGTCGTTCAACGACGCCGCGCTGCTCGTCGAGGCGGACCTCGCCATCCTCGGGCAGCCCGAAGCCGTGTTCGGCGAGTACGAGCGCGGCATCAGGCGTGAGTACGCCTGGGTCGACGACGCCTCGTTCGCCGCGGCCCGTGCCGCCGCGCTCGATTCGTTCCTCCGGCGTCCGGTCATCTTCGCGGTGCACTCGCTCAACCGCGCCTACGAGGCCGCCGCGCGCGCCAACCTCGCGCGC
>JAVHQX010000012.1:0-5031 GCA_036171355.1 Patescibacteria group bacterium
TGAACGTCTCAAGCCTTCCCCGTCAAGGAAGGCTTTTTCTTTTCATGCGTGGTATTTCCGCAGTTCCTTCCGCAAGCGCTCCGCCTCGGGCAGCGCGCGGCCGACCAATTCCCAGAACCGCGCGGAATGGTTGAACTCCGCCAGATGGCAGAGCTCGTGGACGACGACGTATTCCGCGAGCTCGGACGGAAGGAGCGCCAGCTTGTAATTGAAGTTCAGGTTGCCGAGTTCGGAGCAGCTGCCCCAATTCCGGCGCAGGTCCTTGATGGACACGCGGCCGTAACGGAAACCGTACGCCGGCGCGTGGCGGTCGAGCAGCACGCGGACCAGCGCGCGGGCCCGTTCCTTGTGCGCGAGATAGGCCGTCCGCGTGCGCGGAAGATAGACGTCGTCCTTGTAGCGGCGCATGCGCGCGACGGCGCGCGCGATCCATCCGGCCCTGTCGCGCACGAAGCGCTCGATCGCGACGAACGGCGCGTGCGGCGGCGCCGTCACGACCACGGCCCCGTCGCGGCGGACGGTAACCCACAACCGACTCGTCCGGCCTCTCCGTCTCAGCGTCCATGCGGATGTCGCGGTCCTCTCCATAGCGTCAGTCGGTGGCGACCGCGTTCAGGAACGAGCCGACCAGCGACACGACCAGGCTGAAGAGCAGGGCCCACCAGAACCCGGCGACCGCGAAACCCGGCACGAGCCGGTCGACGAGCAGGATGAGGCAGGCGTTGATGACGAACAGGAACAGCCCGAACGTCACGACGGTGATCGGGAATGTCAGGATGACGAGGATCGGCCGGAGGACGGCGTTGATGACGCCCAGCACGACCGCGACGACGAGCGCGGTGACCACGGAATCCACCACCACGCCGGGCAGCACGTATGCGGCGACCAGGACGGCGAGCGTATTGAGTACGATCTTGATGAGAATGCGCATGCGTTCAGGAATTATCGGATTTCTTCGTGCGGTCGAGACCCGCGACCGGCGTGATGCCGATGGTATCGTCATCCGGACGACGGAGGCGAAGCTTGTCGGCACCGTAGGTCGCGAGCGCCTGCTTGAGATCCTGGAGGACTCTCGTCTCCACGCCCGCGCCGCTTCCCTCCATGCCTCCGGCCACCGATCCGACGCACCCTTCCGCGGCGGAGCCGCCCATGGCGACGAGCGCTTTGGGCGGGACGATGTGCGGCTTGAGCAGATCGACCCCGGCCCCGATCCTGACCGTCCGAAGCCATTGCAGCGCGCGGCGGGTGGCGTCCCTCTCAATCATCTTCTTCGGCAACGCCGCGATCGCCCGGACGTCGATGTGGTCCATGAAGACCTCCTGCGCAAGCTGGTAGTCTTTCGCGTCGGCGTAGTACGCGTCCACCTTCTTCTCGAGACCGCGGATTTCCCGGTCGTCGATCTCCCTCCCGCGCGCATACCACGCGAATGTCTCGCCGTCCACGTGCAGCCGGACCAGGACCGAGGGATGCTTGCCGTTCTGCGGGACCGGCGCCCGGAGGGTGAGCGTCTCATCGGCCGCGTCATAGAAGATGTCCGCCTCCGCCGCGTCGACGTTCAAGACGGCCTGCGCGAGCATCTCCCTGATCTGCGCGGCGCCCGTCAGCGAACCTTCCGGCATCAGCAGGGACGTCGAGCCCCGCTCGGCCGGAAACTGCCGCTCATCGGCGCTGCCCGACACTTCCTTCAGAGAAGCCGCCGCCTGTTCCATGAACATGAATCCCGCCCGTTTCAGGGTCTCCCGCAATTCCCGCGCTTCGGGAGACGCGACCAGCGGCGGCACGTCCCCTTCGGACTTCGCCGCCGCATCGCAGCGCCGCAGGAACGCGCCGATGTCCAACTGGTCCTGTAGCGCCTCCTCGATCATCTCGCCAAGCGCGTCGGCGCGCTGCCGTTCCCAGGCCTCGAGGTCCTTTTCGGCTGCCGACTTGCGGGCGACCGTCTCCTGCCGCCTCGCCTCCAGCGTATCGAGCTGCGCCATGCTCTCGTCGTCGAACGCGATCGCCGCCTCCGGCACCGCGTCAACGACCGCTTCGACGAGTTCCTTCATGGATCCGTACGAAAGCTTGATGCCGCCGTCCGACGCCTGGCGCGAATGCTCGTAGAGCGGCGTGATCTTCTCGAACCGGTCTTCGTGGCACTGATCCGCGTGCCCGAGCTCGTGCAGGAATACGCCGATATCGAGCGGCGTTTCAAGCGGCGGGACGATGGCGCGTTTTTTCGCGTTGGAGTATGCGTAATTGACCAGCCGCGCTTCGGATGACACGACCTCGACGCCGTGCCTGTTGGCGAGCTCCAGCATGTCGATCTCGGCCGCCTCCCCGTCCTTTTCGCCGCGCAGGACGAACGAAAGCAGCTGCCGCCCTTCGGCCTTCTCTCCTTCCGTCACGGCGGCATACGGTATTTCGACCGTCTCCGCGCCTAGCGCCACCTCGGCCACGCCGAGCAGGTTGCCGTCGGCGTCGCGGTATTCGAACGAGCGACGGACAGGCTCCGCCTCGCGATTCTCCTTCGATTCCGCGCCCGTTTCACGACGTGCGGGATCGGGCATTTCCATCGACATCGGGCGTTCGGACATAGCGTGTTCCGTTCGTCTTATTTTATCAGGAATTAGCGCTTGTTTCCAGCCGCCGAGAATTGGCGCCGCGCCCGTCACGCCAGCCCCAGCCGCCGCAGCAACTCCCCAGTCGACGCGCGAAGCTCCGCGAACGACGGGATCACGAACAGCAATGGCTGCATCGCGGAGTAGTCATATGCCGCGGTCGCCGCCGCTTCGGGTGTGAACGGACGACGTTCCACGTCGGGACCGAAACAATGACCGAGCTCTCCGAAGGACGACAACAGCCCGGCGCCGAACGCCTTGGTCTCGCCCGCCTCCCGGATGAGCCCGAACTCGACCGTGAACCAGTAGAGGCGCATCACCGCCTCAAGCGCGTCGCCTTCCGCGGCCGCTGCCGCCCGGCCGATGAGCCTGGTCACTTCGCGGAAATCAGGGTCGGTGAACGTCGGCGCGTGGCCGACGAGCTCGTGAATCACGTCGGGCTCCGGCGTGTAGTCGGGCCGCGACGCGTGGCGGATGTACCGCGTGCAGAGCATCGTCCCTTCGGCCAGCCCCGCGAGGAAGGTCTTGCCGTCAATCAGTCCTTCGACCGGCGCGAGACGGAACCCGCCGGCCGCGGCCAGCTGCACGTTCAGTTCGCGGAGCTGCGGTATACGTTCCGGGGTGATGGAGAGGTTCTTCGCGGCCCTCAGATACCGCGTACTGGCTTTCCGCGCGTGCAGGATCTGCAGACGGGAAACCGCCGTCCGCCACGTCGCGGTCTCCTCGGCGGCGTACGCGACGTCGGGCACCGTCCCCGTCCTCCGGAATTCCGCGGCGAGGGTCGCGATGGCCGCCCTCCGCGCGCGGTACGCCGGGTCGTTCGCGCCGGGATGGTCGAGTTCGAGCAACGAGATGTCCTGGATGTCCGTCGTTCGTGCGTTCATAAAGGTGGAAAAAGTAAGAAAAAACCGCCTTCGGTGGCGGGTCGGTCCTCGTCGCGATCGGGTACGGATCAACGATACGAAGGCATCCCGCCGGTCGGGCGGTAATACTACGAGACGGAGCTGGCGGAACGCGTGATGCGCATGACGTGAAGGAGCATACCGGGTCCTGTCGGGACCGTCCAGCGCGCCGGGGGTCGCAATCTTCACGGAGCCGCGCCGAAGGGCTATCCTGTAGCGAGATATGCCCAGCATCCTTAAAAGGGTCCTGGTCGGGCGCCCGCTCAAATCGGCCCAGTCCGGGATCGAACGGCTCACGAAAAAGGCGGCGCTCGCCATCTTCTCATCCGACGCGCTTTCCTCGGTCGCCTACGCGACGGAGGAGATCCTCCTCGTGCTGGTCGCTGCCGGCACGTACGGGCTTCGCTATTCCCTTCCGGTCGCGTCGGCCATCGTCGTCCTGCTCGTCATCGTCGTCGCGTCGTACAGGCAGACGATACGCGCGTATCCGTCGGGCGGCGGCGCGTACATCGTCGCAAAAGACAACCTTGGCCAGATACCAAGCCTCGTCGCCGGCGCTTCGCTGCTCGTCGATTACATCCTCACCGTCGCCGTTTCCATCTCGGCCGGCGTGGCGGCCATCACCTCGGCGCTCCCCTCGATGTATCCGAAGCGCGTGACCATCGCCATCGTCTTCCTCGGCTTCATCACCATTGGCAATCTTCGAGGCGTCCGCGAGTCGGCAAAGCTTTTCGCGATACCGACCTACCTGTTCATCGGCTCGCTCGGCGCCCTCATCCTCACCGGCCTGATCCGCGCCGCGACGGGCACGCTCGCGCCCTTGCCGGAATCCGCCGTGCCGGGCGCCTTCCTCGTCGTCTCGCCGTTCCTTCTCCTGCGCGCCTTCTCGTCCGGCTGCACCGCGCTCACCGGCATCGAGGCCATCTCGAACGGCGTCCAGGCGTTCCGGAAGCCGGAATCCAGGAACGCCCGGACCACGCTCGCCGTCATGGGCACTTTGCTCGCCGCGCTCTTCGTCGGCGTCACGGTGCTGGCGAAGCATCTCAACGTCTTCCCGGTCGAAGGCGAGACCGTCATCTCGCAGATCGCTCGCGCGGTCTTCGACCGCGGATTCCTTTATTACCTCATCCAGGCGTCGACGGCCGTCATCCTCTTGCTTGCTGCAAACACCAGTTACGCCGGCTTCCCGCGCCTCGCGTCCATCCTCGCCAGGGACCGCTACCTGCCCGTGCAGCTCGTGAACCAGGGCGACCGGCTGGTCTACTCGAACGGCATCATTTCGCTCGCCTTTCTTTCCGCGCTGCTGATCATCGGCTTCAACGGCGACGCACACAGGCTGATTCCGCTCTACGCGGTCGGCGTGTTCATCGGTTTTTCCTTGTCGCAATTCGGCATGGTCAGGAAATGGGCGTCGGAGCGCGAGCGGGGCTGGGTGGGTCATATGCTGTTGAACCTCGTCGGCGGGCTCGCGACGACCGCGGTGCTCATCGTCGTCGCCTTCCGCATGGGCGAGTGGCACGAGCTCACCC
>JAVHQX010000013.1:0-5009 GCA_036171355.1 Patescibacteria group bacterium
CAGCAGCGCCGCGCGCTTGGCGCCGCGTGACTTGCAGGCCTCGATGGCGCGCGTGTCCTGTCCGGTCGCGAGCGCGACTGCGGAAACGGCGTTCATGATGCCCTTGTTGTGCGTCACGGCGCGCGACGGATCGTGTTCCGCCCAGGCCTGGACGTCGAGCACGCGCCGCGCGAGCCGCTCGTCGGACGACACGACGTCGAACGACGCTTCGGCGGTCACCGGGAAGCCGGCGCCGTCGTTGCAGCAGATCACCGCGGTCGGCCTGACCCCGGTGAAGAGCCGGAGCAGGCGTTCCGCGGCGCGTTCGGCGATGCGGGTCACGACGTTCGCGCCCATCGCGTCCGCCGTGTCGACGGCGATCTCCACGATGACGAGCGTATCGCGGTCACCGGGCACGAAACGCGGCTCCTCCACGCGGAGGCCGCCGCCGTGCTTGCGCGTCGAGTTGCATTCGCTGCGGAGCAGGTCCTCGATGATGGCGCGGCGTTCGCGCAGCTTGCGCAGGACCTCGGGCGGATCGTCGAGGCGGGTGTAGAGGATCTGCGCCTTGGTCGTCGGGCGGCCGGCCGCGACGGCGATGCCGCCGTTCGCCGCGCAGAGCTTCGCCGCCTTGGATGCCGCCGCGATGACGGACCGTTCCTCGGTCGCCATGGCGACGAGGCGCGGCGCGCCGTTCACGACGAAGTTCGTGGCGAGCCCGAGCGGGACCGGGAACGCGCCGATGGCGTTCTCGATCATCCCGTCGAACGTCGCCGCGAGCTCCTCGGGCGTGTGGGCCAGGATGCCGTCCTTGCCGGGGAGGATGACGCCCAGGCGGCCGAGCTCGGTGAGCCGCCGCGCCGGGGACATCCCGCGGAGATTGATCTTCTGCATGCGTGAGAAAGAACGCGGTTTCGTCGCGTCGGACATGACGTCCTCCTTGAAATTGCACATCGGGCGCTCCAGTCGGGCATGGCCCGATGACCGACGCTACCATCGCCGCCGCGCAAGGTCAATCGCCGCGCGGGCCCACGGGCCGTTCTGTCCTCCGTCTACTGTCTACTGAGTACTGCCGCAGTGAAGTACACAAAAGACAGTACTCAGTACGCAGAGGGTGCTTCGTAAAAAAAGACCCCGGCGAAGGCCGGGAATCAGGTGGAGACGAAGGGCTTGGAATCGCGCTTGCGCGCTACCCCGAGGATGCGGTTCAGGTCCGCTTCGTCCTTGTAGTACTCCTCGAGGAGCATCTCGCGGAGCGCATCCGCGCCGTCCTCGAAGAATTCCTTGGGCAGTTTGCCTGGATCGAGCCGTCCGTCGCGCGCCCGCTCGTAGCGTATGAGCGCGAGCAGCTTTTCGATCTTAGTCAGCCGTCCGAATTTCCGTTTGAAATGTTCGATGCTCGAGCGGCGAGCGTCGTTGTCTTGCGTCATCACCGGTCCTCCATCGGTGCGGTCGCCGATGTCATGCGGAAAGAAGCGCATCGAGCGTACCCAACGCCCGCGTTCCGCGCAACGCCCTCGAAATTTCCGCTCGGAAAGTGTAAGGTCCGCAAAGAAGGACCTCTCCGTCCCCCCGTCTCCATTCTTCGATCTCCGCTCTTCCATCTCCTTTCTCCCGTCTTCGTTCTCAGCTCTCACTCTCGTATGGACCTGTTCGCGTACAAGGCGAAAAAACAGCAGCAGAAGGAGGCGCCGCTCGCCGACCGGATGCGCCCCGAGACCCTCGAGGAGTTCGTCGGCCAGGCCGAAGTCGTCGGCGCGGACAGCGCGCTCCGCGGTCTCATCGAGCGCGACGAGGTCCCGTCGATGATCCTCTGGGGTCCGCCGGGCACCGGCAAGACCACGCTGGCCCGCCTCGTGGCGACGCTCACGGCGTCCCGTTTCGTGTCGCTCTCGGCCGTGTCGAGCGGCGTCGCCGAGCTCCGGCAGGTCGTCGCGGAGGCGCAGGACCGCTTCAAGCTCCAGGGCACGAAGACGACCGTCTTCGTCGACGAGATCCACCGCTGGAACAAGGCCCAGCAGGACGCCTTCCTCCCGTACGTCGAGGACGGCACCGTGACCCTCATCGGCGCGACCACCGAGAACCCCTCGTTCGAGGTGAATTCGGCGCTCCTGTCCCGGACCCGCGTGTTCGTGCTGGCCAAGCTCGGCGCGGACGAGATCGTCACCCTGCTGCGCCGCGCGGTCGACGACCCGCGCCGCGGGCTGGGCGGCGCGGTGGCCGCCGCCGATGACGTGCTCAGGCTCATCGCGGAGGTCGCCGACGGCGACGCGCGCACCGCGCTGAACGCGCTCGAGCTCGCCGCGAGCGCCGCGCGGGGCCCCCGTAAAGCCGCCCCCGGGAGCGTCGACGCGCCCGCCGAGGACGTGGTACACTTGCGCCGTGAGGATGCCGCCAAGGTCCTCAAACGCTCGCATTTCCTCTACGACAAGACGGGGGAAGAGCACTACAACATCATCTCGGCGCTGCATAAGAGTATGCGCGGGTCCGACGCCGACGCGGCGCTCTACTGGCTCGGACGGATGCTTGAGGCGGGGGAGGAGCCGCTCTACGTCGCGCGCAGGCTCGTGCGGTTCGCCTCCGAAGACATCGGCCTCGCCGACCCGCAGGCGCTCGTCCAGGCGAACGCCGCGTTCCAGGCCGCGCACCAGCTCGGCATGCCCGAATGCGACGTCTGCCTCGCGCAGGCGGTCGCCTACATGGCGAAGGCCCCCAAGTCGAACACCCTCTACGTCGCCTACGGACGAGTGAAGCGCGACATCGCGGAAACCCCCAACGATCCCGTGCCGACTCACCTCCGCAACGCCCCGACGAAGCTGATGAAGGATTTGGGGTACGGGAAGAATTACGTCTACACGCCCGACGATCCGGATGCGCCGCAGGATTTCCTGCCGCCGAGGCTCAGGGGCAGACGTTATCTCCAGTGACGTATGAAGAAATACCCGCTCGTCATCCTGTTCGCGGTCATGCTCGCGGGCGCGCTCATACCCACGTATCTTTATAATGAAAGGCCCGAGAACGTCATCGTGCCCGCCATCGCGAAACTCAAGGACGCGAAGTCGCTCATGGCCGCCGTCACCGTCGGCACGTTCGCGCCCGATGCGGTCGTGCGCGCGGCCGGCGCCGACCCGAGCCTCATCGCGCTGCCCATCGTTTTCGTCGGCGAGGCCGGGGTGAATCTTCCCAAGGACAAGCCGATGTCGGGCACGGCGACGTTCGTCGTCATCGACAACGACAATGAAAAGCAGGACGTCACGTTCCACGTGGTCTCCGCCGACGACGGCGTCTCCTACATCGAATTCGAGAACGTCCCGACGAGCAAGATGTCGGCGAAGGTCGTGGAGGAGCTCAACGGCAAATGGTACTCGATGCGTTCGCGCGGACTCGCCGCGCTGCTCGTCAAGGACGGCGAGGCGACTGCGGCGCAGGAAGACCCGTCGGGCAAGCCGGCCGCCGACGCTTGGCTGCGCATCCGCGACGAAATCTCGAGCGGCGAACTGTTCGGTCCGCCCGTGGCGCTCGGCGCGCAGGTGCTCGGCGCGGTGAACACGCGCCGCTACAGCCTGCCGTTCAAGCACGACGCGCTGGTGAGGCTCGCCGTCGACATGAAGACCGTCCTGCGCGGGCGCACGCTGACCGAGGACGAGAAGATCGAAGTCGCGCGTTCGATGGAAGGCCGTGTCGCCGAGCTCGACATCTGGATCGACCGCCGAGAGAAGCGCATCGTCCAGCTGAACCTCGACGTGAAGTCGATCGACGCTCCGGCGGGAAACGCCGCGCCGCAGACTTCGCACATCAGCATCCTCGCGCGCATCACGTCGTGGGACGAGCCTGTAGCGGTCGACAAGCCGGCCGACAGCAGCCCGTTCGAGCAGTTTATCGAACGGCTCAAGCAGAAGTAAGCAGCGCCCCGCGCATATGCCCCAACCGGGACTCACGGAAGTCGCCTCGGCGTCCCCGCGGAAGGGCGTCAAGAAGTGGTACACGAACGTCGGCATCCTGCTGACCATCCTGATTTCGCTCATCGCGCTGTCGATGGCTGCGCTCATGTTGCTGCTCCTGCCGCAGTCGTCGGAGATCATCCGGTTCATGCAATGGCGGATGATCAACGCGAAGAGCTACTACGTCGAAGCAAACGCCGCGTACCAGGGAGGCCTGGCGAGGAAGGACGCGAACGGCACCACCAGGCGCAGCGACGAGGCCGTCGCGTTCTCGTCCGAGGGCTGGTTCGACCGGCGCGACCCCGCGCTGCCGAAGACCCAGCAGAAATTCGACCTCAAGTGGGGCAGGACCGACCCGCTCGCTTTCGCCGGCGAATATGCGCGCGCGGGGGAAGCGAACTATTTCAATTTCTCGCAGCTGCCGCCCCGCATGGGCACGCTGCATTTCGACGAGTTCCGGAACCGCTGGCTCCGCGTGAACGTCAAGCGCCTCCTCTCGCTCATCGACCTGCCGCTCGTCGGCGGCGAGCATCCGGAGCTGAAGGACGAGGACAAGGCGTACCTCCTGGAGCAGTTCCGGCAGACGCCGTTCGTCGGCGTCGACGAGAAGCTCAAGACGGAAACGCTCGGAGGCGTGCGGACCTACCACTACAAGGTCCGGCCCGAGATCCTGTTCTTCAAGGACTATTACGTCCTCGCGGAGAGCAAGCGCCTCGGTCGCGAGTTCACCGGCAAGGAGCGCATCGCCGCGGACGCGTTCTTCGCGGACGTCACGGCCGACGACGGTGAGATGTGGATCGGGACGCGCGATTATTTCCTCTACCGCGTCCGCCTGCGGTTCAAGTACGACGACGGCGAGCGGAACGGCGTCTTCTCGATCACCGCGAACTTCACGCATTTCAACGAGCCGTCGGTGATGGATATCCCGTCGCAGGATGTGGAGGACGTGAGCCAGCTCGTCGAATCGATGCTGCCCGGCATCAAGGCCCATCTGCCGCTCGCCAAGGAGGGCCTCGTGCCGCGCGGCACGAAGGTCGACGAGAAGACCGGCCTGCCCGCAACCGCCAAAGCCGTGTTTGAACCCGCCCG
>JAVHQX010000014.1:0-4989 GCA_036171355.1 Patescibacteria group bacterium
TGGATTCCGCGATCGTGCTCGCGGTCCTGGTCGCTGCCGGCGGCATCGTCGTGGGCCTGACCCCGCTGCACGGGAGGCTGGCGCGCCTGACGTCGGCGCATGAGGTGCCGTTCCTCGCGAGGATGTACCGCGAGTTCGAAGCCTGGCATCGCGATGACGTGCACCGCGGCACGGTGGCGCGGTCCGCGCCGGAAGGCTTCATTTTCGATGAATATGACGGGGACGTGCTGACGGTCAAGGTCGGTCCCGCGACCCGCATCGAGGGCGGCGCGCCGTCGGTCGGGGAGACCGTCGTCGTGTTCGGTCCGGAGGACGACGGCGCGATCGACGCCGTCGGCGTGCGCCGCATCGCCCCTGAAGACGTGGAGTGAAATACGGGAAGGCGGTCGATTGTAGTAGGGGGTAGCGCGATATGCGCAAATCCCTCCTCATCGGCTCCATCATCCTCGCGTTCTCGTTGTACGTCTGGCGGACGGGCGCGACGCCGGCGCCCGCCGGCCTTAACGCGCCTCTTCTCGCGCCGGACCGGCGTATTTTGCCGTTGGCGCAGCAGGACACGCCGACGCGCCCTGACGCATCGACGCCGGTCGCTGGCACGGCACCGAAACCCGCGGTTTCGGCGGTCCCGACGGCATCGAAACCGGCTCCCGCGCCGCGCGGCCAGTATCGCGACGGCGAGTTCCGGGGCGATGCCGCCGATGCCTATTACGGATACGTCAAAGTCGCCGCCGTCGTGCGGAACGGCAAGGTCGCGGACGTGCAGATCCTCGATTATCCGAACGACCGCGGCCACTCGATCATGATCAACAATTACGCGCTGCCGCGTCTCATCTCGGAAGCCGTGCAGGCCCAAAGCGCCGACATCCAGATCGTGTCCGGCGCCACCGATTCGAGCATGGCCTTCCGGGAATCGCTCGCGTCCGCCCTGGCGCAGGCACGCACCTGATATGCGCGGATCCCGCCTCATGATGGGCATGCCGATCACGGTGGAGATCGCCGATGCGGACGCGGACCCCGCGGCCATCGACGCAGTCTTCGGCTACCTCCGCTCCGTCGACGAACGGTTCAGCACGTATAAGGCGACGAGCGAGATCACGCGCATGAACGACGGCCTCGTCCGCGCGGACGGGCGCAGTCCGGAGATGCGCGAGGTGCTCGCGAAGTGCGAAGAGACCGCCCGGCTCACGGACGGCTATTTCGACATACGCGGACGCGACGGACGCCTCGATCCCTCCGGCTTGGTGAAGGGCTGGTCGATCAGGAACGCCGCGGACCTCCTCGCTGGCATGGGGTACGGGAACTTCTACGTGGATGCGGGCGGCGACGTCGAAGTGCGCGGTACGGACGCCGCCGGCGCGCCGTGGACGGTCGGCATCCGCGACCCGTTCGGCAGCACCGGCATGGTGAAGGTCCTGCGACGCCGGCGTCGCGACGTCCGGCACCTACCTGCGCGGCCAGCACATTTACGATCCCCGCCGGAAGGGAGAGCCGATTACCGACATCGTCAGCCTCACCGTCGTCGGACCGGATGTGTACGAGGCCGACCGTTTCGCGACCGCGGCGTTCGCCATGGGCCGAGCCGGCATCGCCTTCATCGCCCGCATCCGGGGGCTCGAGGGCTATCTCATCGACGCGCATGGCGTCGCCACCATGACGCCCGGCTTCGTCCGTCATGTCGCTGACGTTCCCGCCTATGTTTGAATCCATCGACCGCTTCCTCAATCGGACCACGATGTACCGCCTCGCGCTGTACGTCATCGTCGCCGAGCTCGCCATGGGCGCGGTGCTCGGTCTTTTCGGCGCCGTGCCGTTCGGGCCGACCGCGCTCATCCTGTCGGCGGCCGTGCTCGTCGCGGCCTGCGTCGCCTCAAACGCGCTGTTCGCGCGCGTGTTCCGCGCGCCGGTGAACCGCGAATCGGCGATCATCACCGCGCTCATCCTCGCGCTCATCATCACGCCGGTCGTGCCGCTCCGCGAACCCGGCCTCGGGTTCCTCCTGTGGGCCGCGGTGTTCGCCATGGCGTCGAAATACGCGCTCGCCGCCGACCGCGATCACGTGTTCAATACCGCGGCCTTCGCCGTGGCGCTCACCGCCATCGTCATGAACCAGTCGGCGAGCTGGTGGGTCGGGAGCCTGCCCATGCTCCCCGTCGCGGCCATCGGCGGCGCGATGCTCGTGAGGAAGATCCGCCGCTTCGACCTTGTCGCCGCCTATGCCGTCGCGTCGATGGCCGCCGTCGCCGTGACGGCGGCATCCGGGGCGGGCGCGTTCATCGCGGTGGAACGGACACTCCTGCATACGCCGCTCGTCTTCTTCGCGACCATCATGCTGACCGAGCCGTTGACGACGCCGCCGACGCGTCCGCTCCGCATCGCCTATGGCGCGCTCGTCGGCATCCTCTCCCTCCCGTCGGTCCATGTCGGGACCGTCTTCTCGACGCCCGAGCTCGCCCTTCTTGCCGGCAACCTCTTCTCGTATGTCGCGAGCCCCACGGGAAAATTCATGCTGACGCTCGAGAAAAGGATCCCCATCGGCAAGGATGCCTACGAATTCGTGTTCGCCCCGTCGCGAAGGGTCCCGTTCCGCGCCGGACAATACATGGAGTGGACGCTGCCGCACCGCGGACCCGACGACAGGGGAGAGCGGCGGTATTTCACCGCCTCCTCCTCGCCGCAGGACGAGACGATCAGGGTCGGCGTGAAGTTCTATCCCGGTTCGAGCTCGTTCAAGAAGCGGATGATGGACATGGCGCGCGGCGACGCGGTCATGGCCGGCGAGATCTCCGGGGATTTCGTGCTGCCGCGCGACCCGGGGAAGAAGCTCGCATTCATCGCCGGCGGCATCGGCGTCACGCCGTTCCGCAGCATGGTGGAGGATCTCATTGACCGCGGCGAGCGCCGTTCCGTCGTCATGCTGTATTCGAACAGGACGATCGAGGACGTCAGCTACCGCGAGACGTTCGAGAGGGCCCGCGCGCGGATCGGCATGAAGACCGTCTACGCCCTGACCGACGTCGAACGGGTGCCGCAGCGGTGGGACGGGCATCGGGGCATGCTCGACGCGGAGACGATCGCGCGCGAGATCCCCGATTACGCGGAACGCCTCTTCTATCTTTCCGGTCCGAGATCCATGGTGGTCGCCTTCGAAGAGGCGTTGGCCGCGATGGGCGTGCGAAGGAAACATATCAAGACCGATTATTTCCCCGGTTTCGCGTGAACGGAAAAGGCCCGCCGATGCGGGCTTTTTCGCGCCTGCCCCGCGCAGGGGACGGCGGTCGCGGCCTTGGCGCGGCCGGCGGAGCGGATTCGCGGCGGCTCTGCTATGATGGAGGCGTCTCCTCCGAATTCATGCGTTGACGCCGCCGATCCCGATGCCGAACCCGAAACCATCCGCGACCTTCGTGAAGAGCTTCACCCGCCTCGACGACCTGCCGGACGACGACAAACCGCAGGTCGCGCTCGTCGGGCGCTCGAACGTCGGGAAATCCTCGCTCATCAACCACCTCACCGGCGTGAAGGGCCTGGCGAACGTGAGTTCCTGGCCGGGACGGACGCAGCAGTTCGTCTTCTTCGAGGTGAAGAAGACGTACTATCTCGTCGACCTGCCCGGCTACGGGTTCGCGCGAAGATCGCGCGAGGCCCGCGACGCGTTCACGGCGATGATCACGGACTACCTGCAGCGCACGCGGATGCTCAAGCTCGCGCTCGTGGTCATCGACGCGCGCACGGGGCCGACGGATCTCGACGATGCCATGCTGCGGTTCCTGGAGGAGGCGAAGATCCGGCACCTGCTCGTCGCCAACAAGACCGATAAGCTCTCGAAAAACGATCTTCGCACCCTCGAAGAGAGCCTCCGCGGGCGCCACCCGGGCCTCACGATCTTTTACACGTCGACGGCCGGCGGCGACGCCCGCGGACCGCTGCTTGAGGCCATCGAAACGGCCCTGGGAACGCGCGGACCGCGTGAAGCGTTACGAGTTCCGCGTCCGTCAACGGTAGTGTATCGTGAGCATAACCGACATCGCGTACCCAATGCCGCTCATGCCGAGGAAACGCGCGCTCTCTGCCGTCGTGACGTCCATGCTGCTTCTGCAGCCGATTTTCGCGTCGGCGCAGCTCGACGTGCGTCCGGGGTTCAACCCGGGCATGATCGTCCCCGACGCGGCCTTCGCGGACACGCAGACCTTCGGCGGGCCGGAGGGCATCCAGCGGTTTCTCGAATCGAAGGGAAGTCCGCTTGCCGATACGTCGCCCGCGTTCATCGCGCGGCTCAGCGAACCGGGCGCCGCGGAGCTCAAGCAGGCGATCGGCGACGCGCATCCGCAGGCCGGCCGCGCGCGGACCGCGGCGGAACTCATCTGGGACGCGGCGCAGTCCGGCGGTCTCAACCCGCAGGTGATCCTCGTGACCCTCCAGAAGGAGCAGGGACTCGTCACGGGCAGCGGCAACACCGCGCCGGACCGCATCCAGCGCGCGCTCGACCGCGCCATGGGGTTCGCCTGTCCCGACGGCGGCGCCTGCGGCGACCTGTTCGCCGGGTTCTATTACCAGCTGTTCGGCAACGTCGACCTGGAGAACAACCGCTATCTCGGCGCGGTGCGTTCGCTCGCGAAGTCGTACTCCACGCCGGGCGGCAGGGGGCCGCGCAACAACGGTCATGACGCCCAGGTCGGCGAATCGGTGACCCTCGACAACACGCTCGGCGGGTTCTCCGGCGTACAGGCGCGGCAGACCGTCACCATCGGCAACCGCGCGACGGCCGCGCTCTACAGGTACACGCCGCACGTCTTCAACGGCAACTATAATTTCTGGAGGTACTTCGTCGACTGGTTCAAGTATCCCAACGGCACGCTGATCCGGCTGCCCGGCGATCCCGCGCTTTACATCATCCAGAACGGCCAGCGCCAGAAGGTCCTCGGTTTCGTCTCTCGCGCGCGCGGCATCGATCCGTCGAAAGCCATGTCCGTCTCGCCGACGGAGATCCAGGAC
>JAVHQX010000015.1:0-4984 GCA_036171355.1 Patescibacteria group bacterium
TTCATCGCCCTCTATCAGGCGTTGTCGCACGGACTCAAATCGTCCGGCTTCGAGTTGCTGTACCCGTTCGTCCAGAATCCCGGGACCATCAACCCGGCGCTCTTCGGCCTGATGAACCTGGCCGTTCCGAACATCATCCTCGCGGTGCTCGCCGGCGTCGGCCAGTATTTCCAGGCGAAGATGATGGTCACGCGGCAGCAGCCCAAGAAGACGCCGGGCGCCGGGGACGAGCAGATGCTCGCCACCATGAACAAGCAGATGCTGTACATGATGCCCGTGCTGACCGTGGTGCTCGGCTGGAAGCTTCCGGCGGGCCTCACCCTCTACTGGCTCATGACCAACGTGCTCACCGTCGGCCAGCAGATGCTTTATTTTCACAAGGCTGACGCGAAGAAGTGAAATCATATGCTGTTCCGAGACGCCGATCTCCGGGGAGTCCCGGTGGTCACCAAAAGCGGGGAGAAGGTCGGGAAGCTCGTGGCCTACGTCATCGACGCGGAGCGGCACGAAGTCGCCCAGTACGTCGTGGCCCGGTCGAGCCTGCTTTCGAAGATCCTTCCCGACGAGCTGCTCGTCCACCGCGATCAGGTCGTCTCCCTCGACGCGGAGATGATGGTCATCGAGGACGCCGCGGTCACCGAAAGGGCCGAGGCGCGGCGCATCGCCGAGCATGCCGCCGAGGCGGCAACGGGCGGCACGAGCTCCATGAAGGCCTGAAGCGGGAGAACATGCTAAAGTGGCAGGGGGATATCCACTTGCCACTTTCGTTTCCGACGACCGTATGGCCGACCAGGCGCTCCGGCGTTCGCTCGCCGCCACACTCGCATATTTCGACCTCTTCGAGTATCCGCTGACGCTTTCCGAGCTGCTGCGGTACCGCTACCGGCTCCCCGACGAGCCGGCGTCGCGTGCGTGGTCCGCGGCGGACGCCCTGGCGGCGCTCGACGATCCCGCGTTCGGCACCCGCGACGGCTACTGGTTCCTCGCGGGCCGCGATGCCGCGGTGTCCACGCGCGAACGGCGGTTCCGCCTGTCGGAGCCGAAGTTCGCCCGCGCCCGCCGCGTCGCCCGGTTCCTCCGGCTCCTGCCATCCGTCCGCCTCGTCGCGGTCTGCAACAGCCTGGCCATCGCGAACGCGGACGAAGAGAGCGACATCGACCTTTTCGTCGTCGCGCGCCCCGGGACGCTCTGGACGACGCGGTTCGTCGTGGTCGCCGCGCTGGCCGCCCTCGGTCTGCGGCCGGACGAGAAGTCCCACGCGGACAAGGTCTGCATGAGTTTCTTCGTTTCCGAATCGGCACAGGACCTCTCGCGCTGCGCGCTGCCGCCCGACGATACCTACCTCCGCTACTGGGCCGCCACGCTCGTGCCGCTGTACGACGCCGGCGGCGTCTTCGATCGTTTCATGGCGGCGAACGGATGGATCCGCGACCGGCTGCCCGGATTGCGGACGTCGCCGCGTCCCGTGCGCGGATGCGGCGCCGCGCCGCGGTGGACCGCCGCGCTCCTTCCCGTCCTCAAGGCCGCCGACGCCGCCACGCGCCGGCTCCAGCTCAGGATGTTCCCCAAGGAGATCGCCGCGATGGCCAACATCGACGCCCGCGTCCTCGTCTCCGACGATATCCTCAAATTCCACGTGAACGATCGCCGCGCCGAGTATGAGCGGCTGTTCAAGGAACGCCTCCGCGCGATGGCTGCCGCCCGGGAGCGCGAGCCGGCCGCGGCGTGAGAGAAGGAGTGAGAAAGTGAAAAAGTGAGAAAGGGCGAGGGCGGACGGCTCTCTCACTCTCTCACTTTCTCACTTCCGGCCTCCCGATGCCTGCCGCCAAGAAATTCGTCTTCACACGGCGCGAGATCACCTCGCTGCTGTTCACCGTTCTCATCGCGTTCGCGCCCAGCGGCACGCGATACATCCTCAAATCGGGGCAGATCCTGGGGCACGCCGTCGAACCGGGGACCGTGAGCGTCTTCGGCATGCAGCTCGTGGCGATCGCGTTCGTGGCCCTCGTCTTCTCGGCCTACGGCTGGAAGGGGCTGGCGGATGCGGCCCGCCGACCCGCGGCCATGTTCGCGGCCAGCCTCGCGGTCTTCGTGCTGCTCTCGAGCCTCCAGGCGCAGGACGCCCTCGCCGGCCTCACCTCCGCGTCGTTCGCGGTGACCGGCATCGCCACGTACTTCGCGATTGTCATGTTCCGCCCTGATCCTCGCGAGGTGCTCACCGGATTCGTCGGCGGCGCCGTGTTCCAGGTCGGCCTCGGCGCGTACCAGTTCTTCACGCAGTCGGCCTTCGCGTCGAAATGGCTCGGCATGGCCATGCACTCGGCGGACCAGCTCGGCGCGTTCGTCATCGAGACGGACACCGGCAGGTGGCTGCGCGCCTACGGGTCGCTGTCGCATCCGAATATCTTCGGGCTGTACGTCGGGGTCGGCCTGCTCATGTGCGTCGGCCTCGCGGCGTACCGCGGGCATGGCAGGCACACCCGGTTCTACGCGCTCATGCCGCTCATCGCCGCGGGACTCCTGTTCTCGTTCTCCCGGAGCGCCATCCTGGCCGTCGCCGCGGGGTTCGTCTGGATGGTCGTGAGCGCATACGGCAGTCCTGCCGCGCCGGATTACCGCCGCGTGCTCGTCCCGTCGTTCATCATCATTTCCGTGGCCGCGGCGGCGCTGTCGCTCTTTTACCCGGACCCCCTGTTCACCCGGGCAACGGCGACCGGCCGGCTGGAAACGCAGTCGATCACGCAGCGGGGGAGCCAGTTCGAGGACGCCATGTCGTTGTTCGCCAATCATCCGTTCACCGGCGTCGGCATCGGCCAGATGCCGCTCGCGCTCGCCCGCGAATCGGCCACCGAACGCAACTGGTGGCTCTACGACTACGTGCACGACGTGCCCGTGCTCGTGGCCGTGGAGACGGGATTCGTCGGCCTCCTCGTCTGGCTCGGCTTCGTCGTCACGACGCTCCTCGTGGTCCGCGACCGGCTCCTGCACAAGACGTCCGTCTCATCCGGAGTCACGGTCTACGCCGCGGCGTTCATCGCCATGCTCGTCGCCTCGCTGTTCGACCACTTCCTGTGGAGTTCGTGGTTCGGACAGCTCCTGTTCTGGACCGTGGCGGGCCTCCTCCAGGCCGCCTACCTCAACCTCCAGAAAACCCGCTGAACGGCGGGTTTTTCGGCTCTTGACACTTGGTCGTCGCGTGCCTCATCATGTACTGGCACTCGCACATTCCGAGTGCTAATCATACTTTTTCATAACTCACCTCGTTACGCAGTGCTTCCTATGCAGGTGAAACCGTTATCCGACCGCGTCCTCGTGAAGCCTCTCTCCGAGGAGCAGGCGACGAAGGCCGGCATCATCATTCCCGATACCGTCGAGAAGGAGAAACCGGAGAAGGGCGAGGTCGTCGCCACCGGTCCCGGCAAGCTCCTCGACAACGGCCAGCGCGCCCCCATGTCCGTGAAGGCGGGGGACAAGGTCGTGTTCAAGAAATACAGCCCCGACGAACTGAAAGTCGACGGCAAGGAACTGCTGATCCTCGAAGAGTCGGACATACTTGCAGTACTTCAATAAGTTATCAGTGGTCAGTTATCAGTTTTCGGTGGCGGAAAATCGCGACCGACTGATAACTGAGAACTGTCAACTGAAAACTCCCCATCTATGGCAAAACAGATTCTCTTCACCGAACAGGCGCGCGAGAAGATCAAGAAGGGCGTCGACAAGCTCGCGAACGCCGTCAAAGTCACCCTCGGCCCGAAGGGCCGCAACGTCGTGCTCGACAAGGGCTACGGCTCGCCGACCGTCACCAAGGACGGCGTGACTGTCGCCAAGGAGATCGAGCTCGAGGACAAGTTCGAGAACGTCGGCGCGGAACTCGTGAAGGAAGTCGCCTCGAAGACCAATGACGTCGCGGGCGACGGCACCACCACCGCGACCGTGCTCGCCCAGGCCATCTACGCCGAGGGCTCCAAGATGGTCGCCGCCGGCGCCAATCCGATGACCCTCAAGAAGGGCATCGAGCGCGCCGTCGAGGCCGTCGTGAAGGAGCTCACCGGAAAGATCTCCAAGGCCATCTCCGGCAACGAGATCGAGCAGGTCGCGTCCATCTCCGCGAACGACGCCGAGATCGGCACGATCATCGCCCAGGCGATGAAGGACGTCGGCGAGAACGGCGTCATCACCGTCGAGGAATCGCAGACCTTCGGCATCGAGAAGGAGGTCGTCGAGGGCATGCGCTTCGACAAGGGCTACGTCTCGGCGTACATGATCACGAACGCCGACAGGATGGAGGCCGAGTATAACGACGCCCACGTCCTCATCACCGACAAGAAAATCTCTTCCATCCAGGAGATCCTGCCGCTGCTCGAGAAGGTCGCGCAGACCGGCCGCAAGGAGATCGTCATCATCGCGGAGGACGTCGACGGCGAGGCGCTCTCGACGCTCGTCGTGAACAAGATCCGCGGCACGTTCAGCGCGCTCGCGATCAAGGCGCCGGGCTTCGGCGACCGCCGCAAGGAGATGCTGAAGGACATCGCCGTCCTCACGGGCGGCCGCGTCGTCAGCGAAGAGGTCGGCCTCTAGCTCGAGGACGCCAAGATCGAGGACCTCGGCCGCGCCCGCAAGGTGGTCGCGACCAAGGAGAACACCACCATCGTCGACGGCGCCGGCGACAAGAAGGCCATCGCCGACCGCGTCGCGCAGATCAAGCGCGAGCTCGAGACGGTCGACTCCGACTTTGACAAGGAGAAGCTCCAGGAGCGCCTGGCGAAGCTCGCCGGCGGCATCGGCGTCATCAAGGTGGGCGCGGCGACCGAGACGGAAATGAAGGAAGTGAAGCAGCGCATCGAGGACGCCGTTTCCGCGACCAAGGCGGCGGTCGAGGAGGGCATCGTCCCCGGCGGCGGCGTCGCGCTCATCCGCGCGTCGAGGGCGCTCGATCACATCAAGGCCGAGGGCATGCCGCACGACGAATACTCCGGCATCCAAC
>JAVHQX010000016.1:0-1056 GCA_036171355.1 Patescibacteria group bacterium
CATCCTCGCCGGGCACGTCGATCACTAATACGCCGTCCGCGCGCTCGTGACGTCGTGTGTAGAGGAGTCGGTCCATCGCCTGAAGCTCAACTCCGCTTACACCGGCGGTACCGTGCCGCTCGGGGCCGATACTTGCACGGTCACCGTATCCGGTTCGGGATCCTCGCGGACCATCGCCGCGACGGCGACCATCGACGGTTATACCAAGGCGGTCGCCGCGACCGCGACGCTCAAGCAGAACGCCGCCATGAACGCCGCAGGCTGGTCGGTGACGGCTTGGGCCGAGACGGATCCGCCCTAAAGATAAAAGCGAAAAGAGAAAAGAGACGACGGAAAGCGGCCTTTCGGTCGCTTTTTTCCCGTTTTAGGTGAAAACCGGGGCTATTCAGGCACAACGGCGGCGTTGCCTATATCGTTCGGAATAGAGTCGGGGAGCGCCCCTTTTCTCTTTTTTCTCCCGTCTTTTTTCTTTGATTCCGGCCTCGGGCCGGAATGTGCTATATTGAAACCGGATGCGCCCGAACGGGCGAAAAACCGCGGCGCCATCGCCCCTTATGCGGCCCATCGTTTTCGGCATAGACATATCGGACCGTTCGATCGAGATCGTCTCGCTCCTTCAAAGGAAGGGACAGCTCGGCGTCGCATTCGCGGGGCGGCGCGAGATCCCGGCCGGGGTCATCGAACGAGGCGTCATTCAGGACGCCGACGTGCTCACGAAGATCCTCGTCGGCTTCTTCGACGCCCTCTTCGGCGAGAGACGCGGCAAGCTCGTCGCGGGCGCCGCGCTGCCGGCGGCCGTCGTCTACTCGAAGTCGTTCGTCATGCCCGCGGGGCTCGACATCGAGCAGCTTCGCAAGGCGGTAGCCATCGAGGCGTCGGACGTTTTCCCGGTCCCGCTCATGGACGCGGTCGACGACATCATCGTCGCGCCGCAGGCCGAGGAGGGGCCGCAGGAGGTCTTCTACGCCCTCGCTTCCGGCGACGTCGCGCGGGCCTACCGCAGCGTCCTCGTCCGCGCCGGCGCGCAGCCGCGTTTCTTCGACAGCGAGGACTTCG
>JAVHQX010000017.1:0-4885 GCA_036171355.1 Patescibacteria group bacterium
GTTGCTCATTTGGTACGCCGCGGCGCCTTCGGCGCGATTCTGCGGCTTTCGGCGAGCTGAGCGGGCCTTAGCCCGCGTCTCCGGAATCGGCCGCTCTGCGGCCGGGCGCCGTAGAGCGCTGTCCATTACAATAAAAATCGATCATGGGCCCGTAGCTCATTTGGTAGAGCGCTGCATTCGCATTGCAGAGGTAAGGAGTTCGAGCCTCCTCGGGTCCACCACAAAAAATCCCATCCACACGATGGGATTTTTTGCATGTCACAATTCCTAAAATTCTGCTGTATTAAAATCTATTAATGCGTCGTACAATAATAAATGCAACCTCCCGCACTTTGCGGTATACTGTCGGCATCTATGTCCACCAACACCATCATCCTGATCGCCCTAGCCGTCGCAATCATCGTCCCGGCCTACGCGCTCGTGGCGATTTCGCGAAAACTCAAAGCGATGCAGGACGCTCAGACGAACGACAAAGGGATGATCATGCTGAATCAGAATCTGAGCAGCATGAACGAAAAGATCGACAAGACCACCGAGGCCATCAACGAGCGGCTGACGAACGCCGCCAAGGTCATCGGCGCGGTCCAGAAGGAGCTGGGTACGGTGCAGGAACGTTTCAAGGGCTTCGAGGAATTCAACGAGCTGCTGCACCCGAAGATGCGCGGCAACATCGGCGAACAGATCCTGGCGGACATGCTCGGCCAGGCGTTCCCGGCGGAGCAATATGCCCTCCAGTACAAGTTCAAGGGAGGGGAGACCGTCGACGCCATCGTGAAAACCCAGGCCGGCATCATCCCGGTGGATTCCAAGTTCCCGCTCGAAAACTTCAAACAGCTGACCCGGGCTCAGACGGAAGAGGAAAGGAAGGTCGCGACGCGGGAATTCGTGAAGGCCGTGAAGAAGCACGTCGACGACATCGGCCGGAAGTACCTCCTGCCGGAGGAGGGGACGGTGAACTTCGCGGTGATGTACGTCCCGTCGGAAAACGTCTATTACCAGATGCTCACCGACGACGAGAACCGCATCCTGGACTACGCCAAGTCCAAGAACGTCCTCGTCACCTCGCCACACGGCTTTTTCAGCCTCCTACGGGTCATCCTGATGAGCCTCGAGCGGAACAAGCTCCAGGAGCAGGCCCAGAAGATCTGGGACATCCTGAAGGGCGTCCAACAGGAGTCGCTGCGTTTCGGCGAGACCATCGGCGTCCTCTCCCGGCACGTCACGAACGCGAAAAACGCCATGGATTCGGTCCATTCCGGCTACGATAAGCTTAATGGCAAACTGGAGCAGGTGAAGTTGCTAGAGTAAGTTATTAGTTATCAGTTATCGGTTGGCAGTTATCGGTTGGCAGTCGGCAGTTATCGGTCGCCGATTTTCATTTTGTGCGTGAAAAAACCCGGCCAGAATAGACTGAAAACTGATAACTGACGACTGACAACTGCGCCCTCAAAGGCCTTGACTCACTCCCGCTCATCCGCTAGACTCACCGCATTCTTAAATAAAGACTCTTCGGCAGCAACGCACCTATGCCTATCAAGAAAGCTGCGATGAAGGCGCTCCGCCAGGCCAAGAAGCGGACCCTCCGCAATTCCAAAGTGAAGGAGGGGATCGCGTACCTCCGCCGGTCGGTCCGGAAGGCGCTCGAGACGAGCGATGCGAAGTCCGCCCAGGAGCTCGCGAAGGCCCTCGTGAAGTCGATCGACAAGGCCATCCAGAAGAAGGTCCTCAAAAGGAACACCGGTTCCCGCCTCAAGTCCCGGCTCGCAAAGAAGGTCAACGCGCTTCTCGCGGCCGGAAAAAAGAAGTAAGCAAAGGCCCCGTAATCAACCGGGGCTTTTTGTATCCACAGAAACCCTTCAAAAAGGACAGCCGATATTGAGAAAAAATTTGGCTGCCAATTCCGAAGAACGAACGGCGCGGCTGGCGCCAAAAAGAAAAAGACCTCCCGAGGGGGTCTTTCCGGTTCACTGACCGAAGTGGAGGAACGCCTTGAGGACGTCGCTCAGGATGATGAGCGCGATGAACGCGAGGAGCGCCGCGGTGCTGACCGGCCGGTAGATGCGCGTGACGGCCTGCGCGCGGCCGCGGAACGCCTTCTCGAGGAGGATGTCGAAGACGCGGCCGCCGTCGAGCGGGTAAACGGGCAGCAGGTTGAACCCCGCGAGCCCGACGTTCAGCATGGCGAAGAACGACAGCGCGTTCATGAGCAGCGTGCCCGCAGTGGGGCTGGCCGCGACGACCGAGCCGCCCATGCCGATGATGCCGATGGGGCCGGACATGCCGCCGAAAAACTGCCGCGCGCCCTGCGCCACGAGCCACACGAGGATCACCGGTGTCGCCAGCCAGAAGCCGTACGACATGATGAACGCGCACACGAGCGGCATGAGCGCGGATGGCGCATGCGTCATGTGCGCGATGTTGACCACGACGGCCGGCGCGCGATGCGTGGCGTAGGTCAGCACCGTGAAGACCACGAAGGCCGCGGTGGCGTTGAAGAACATGCCGGCCATGTAGATCTTGAAGCGCGCCCAGGCGCTCTTCGACTCCACGGTGGCATCGCCTTCCGCCACGGGACGGGTGTAGCCGCCGAGCAGGATCGGCTTGATCCTGAACATCGTGCCGCTCTTCAGCTTCGTCTCGAAGAGCGTGGGGCCGAAGCCGATGGTGAACTCCACCACCTGCACCCCGTTGCGGCGCATCAGCACGTAGTGGCCGTACTCGTGGACGAACACGACGAACGAAATGACCAGCAGGGACAGGAGCAGGCCCATCGGGCACCTCCGGATGTTGCGGACATTGGGAAAGAACCGCCTGTTCCGACCTTAGCGGCGGGCCTGCAGGATGTCAAAGCGTGCGGGGTAGGGAACAGGAAACAGAGGACAGGGATTGGAAAAGAAAGAAAAACCGCCCGGAGGGGGCGGCTAGGGCTTGCGGGCAGGGAACACCGCGCGGACGTACGCGACGAAGAACCTGAGTATGACGAGGAACATGAGCGACAGGAACGACCAGCGCTCGAAAGACGCTTCGGCCGATCGTCCGAGGAGCGAGCCGATGATCTGCGCCGCCGCCATGCCGCCGTCGAGGGGCCGGAAGGGGAGCAGGTTGAACATCGCCAGACTCACGTTGATGCCGGCGAAGAGCTTGAGCGTCGAGAACAGGCGGTCACGCAGCGTCTTCGCCACGCCCGGCCCTTCGGGCACGGGCAATCCGATGTCGTGCGGCTTCATGCCCCGCAGCGAACGGACGTAGTTCACGGACACGATGACGGGAGCCGCCGCCCAAGCGCCGAACGACATGATTTTCGCCGCGGCGAACGGACGGAGCGCGGCGGGAAGCCGGTCCAAGAGACGGTCGACCCGCTCGGGGGGCCGATACCGGCCGGCGTAGCCGAGCACCGCGAGCGCCAGGAATCCCAGGCAGCAATTCATGAACACGCCGGCGAGCGCGATTTCCATCGACGCGACGCGGGAGACGGCCGCCATGGACCGCGGCCCGGACTCGTCCGGTTCGGTGTAGCCGCCGAGGATGACCGGCTTGAGGTCGAACTCGACGCCGTCGTCGAGCCGATGGCTCCAGACCGTCGGACCGAAGCCGATCGTGAACCGCACCACATGGACGCCGTTCGCCTCCATCGCCAGCAAGTGGCTGTACTCGTGGCCGAAAATGGAAACGGACAGCACCGCCATGACCACCAAGAACCGCGCGATCAGTCGCATCAGCGACCTCCTTCGGGAAAAAGAGCTTGATGGCAATATGCCAAGCCTCCGGCCGGCGGTCAATCCGGCAGGGATGGCAAAGAGGGGGGCGGGGAGAGACGAGAGAGGACGGACTACAGACGACAGAGGACGGGAGTTGCGTCCTCTCTGATTGCGTGGTACGGAAGCGCCGCTATGAAAACCAATTCGTTCACCCGGCTTAAAATCTGGTCAGTGGCGCACGCGCTCACGCTGAAAATTTACGATCTCACGAAAAATTTTCCCCGTGAGGAGATTTACGGCCTGACCTCTCAATTGCGGCGATCCGCGGTTTCCGTCGCCGCTAACATCGCCGAGGGAGCTGGACGCGACACCCCAAAAGATTTCGCGCATTTTTTGCACATCGCTCAAGCCTCGATCAACGAAACGATGCAACACTGCATGCTCGCGCGCGATCTCGGTTACCTTCCCGCCGGACAAGCTGAGGCCATTTTGCGAAATTACGACGGTCTACGGGCAGGCGTCTGCGCATATGTAACCGCAATAAAAAAAGATGCCGCCACCGGCATCGTCCGCCGTCCGTAGTCTGTCGTCTATAGTCCGTCTTCTGTCATCTGTCCTCCGTAGTCTGTCGTCTCCCAACTCTCCTACGCCGCCATCTTCGCCATGAACAGGCCGAGGAGGGCGTTCGGCGCGCCTGCGCTCGTCTTCATCTGCCGTTCGATCTCGAGCAATTCGGAATGGCGCGCGCGCAGGTCGGCGGGGGAATGGCGCCTGGCCGCGGCCAACGCCTTGCCGGCAGGGAACGGGTGGATGCCGAGCTTCTTGGCGATGACGTTCTTGTCGCGCTCGCCGCGTTCCACGAAGTCGGCGGCGGCGATCAGCGTCCGGTATTGTTTCTCGAGCATGACGACGACCTGGAGTTCCGATACTCCGGCTTCGAGCATCCGCTCCAGCATGGTCATGGCGTCGGCGCACCGCCCCTCCGTGCAGGCGTCGATGAGCGCGAAGAGCGACTCCTCGCGCGCGCCGGACACGAGCAGGCCGACCATCGCGTCGGTGACCGCCGCGGCGCCGGTCGCCTTGGCGTAGGCGGAGAGCTTCGCGGCTTCCTCGTGCAGCTGCCAGGGGTCATCGCCGACGATCGCCATGACGGCGCGCGCGGTCCGCGGCGGGAGCGTCACACCCTG
>JAVHQX010000018.1:0-19597 GCA_036171355.1 Patescibacteria group bacterium
GCTGCTCGGCATTGGCCTCATCGCTTATCTCGTCGCCCGTTCGGCGAAGTCCGCGGGGCGGGTTCCCGGATCCTTGAGCAGTTCCTTCGTGCGGCGCTCGACGTAAGCGGCTTTCGACTTCGCCACATGCGCGGCGAACGACTGCTCGGCGGGCGTGCGCTGGCCGTCCGGCCGCTCGTCGCGCTTGCCGGTGCCGGGTCCGTACGCCAGGCCGAGCGATTCCATCTTGGCGCGGTGCTCGGCCTTGAGCGACTTCGTGCGGCGCTCGAGCGTCAGGACGACGCCGGCGTCGCCGCATTCGTGGCGGATGCGGTATTCGCCGTCCGGCACGATGGCGTGCGGCCGGCCGTGCGCGCAGGGTGCGTTGACCGGCTGGATGCCGAGGTCGTCGAGGCGGTAGCGCACGCATTGCGCGCCGACGCCCTCGATCTCGAGCGACGGCGCGCAATCCCGGAGCTTCGAGAACATGTAGTAGCGATCGCGCCAGTCGATGACGGCCGCGATGGGCGGCGCGGTCTTGCCCTCGGCGGCCGGCAGGAAGACGTGGCGGAGGCCGGCGATGCCGGCGCCGACCGTCTCCCAGATGCCCGGCCCCCATCCGAGGAGCAGGTGAAGGCGGGGGAAGTGCGCCCACATGGGCACGTCGGGATCGTTGCGGTAGTTCTCTGGCTGCAGGAGCGGCTCTCGGTGTCTGGTCATGGAAAGGACTCTCCCTTGTCGTCATTCCGCGGGGAAGGCGACGACCGACCGTAGCAGGAAAGCGGCTCGCGGTCAACAATCCTGAGCTGAAAAAGCGCCGGTCAGGCGCTTTTTTTCGGCTTTTGCGTTTTCCGCTTCGCGGCTCTCCAGTCAGCGACTTTGGCGTGGTCACCGGAGACGAGCGTTGCCGGGACCTTCCAGGAAACGCGTTTGGCGGGGGAGAACGTCTCGGGCCGCGTGTACTGGGGGTATTCGGTCACGCCTTCCTCGGCATGCGATTCTTCCGCGAGCGAGGCGGCCTTGCCGAGCACGCCCGGGACGTGGCGGGAGACCGCATCGATCACGGTCATCGCGGGCAGCTCGCCGCCGGTGAGCACGAAGTCGCCGATGGAGATCTCCTCGCCCGCGAGATGCCGCGCGACGCGCTCGTCCACGCCCTCGTACCTGCCGCAGAGCAGGACGAGGCGTTCGTACTTCGAGAGGCGGACGGCGTCCTTGTGCGTGAACCGCTTTCCCTTGGCCGAGAGAAGGATGACGCGAAGCTTCGGGCTTCGGGCTTCGGGCTTCGGGCGGTAGGCTTTTAGCGCCTTGAGCGCGCGATAGAACGGCTCGACCTTCATGACCATGCCGGGTCCGCCGCCGTACGGCTTGTCGTCGACCTTATGATGCTTGTCCGTCGTCCAGTCGCGGAGGTCGTGCACGCGGACGTCCAAAAGGCCGCGCTCTCGGGCGCGTTTGATGATGGACTCCGTGAAATACCCCTCGAACATCCCCGGAAAAATTGTCAGGACATCGAAACGCACGGTCGTGATTCTAATGAATGAATGCGGGAAGCGCAGCGAGCGCAAGCTGCCTCGATGCGCGAGCGGAGTCCCGCCGAAAGGCGGGAATGGTCAGCACGTCGAATCGCATGGCGGTTTCATCGTAGCAGCGCCGTGCGCCTGGCGTCGAGGATGATTGAAAAGCAAAGCCCGCGCACGGGCGCGGGCGGAGTCCTCCGAAGCGTGAAAGTAATACCCTCCTTCGCCAAGGCTACGGAGGGTTTCGTCTTGTATTGCCGCCGCGAATGGCTCGCGGCTCAATCGCGAAGGAGGAAAAAATCGGCGCGTTCAGTTCGCGCCGGTCTGGGTCATCGCATCCCGGAGTTTTCCGATGGCCTGCAGCTGGATCCGCCGGATGCGCTCGCGGGAGCGCGCGCGTCTGCCCTCGCATAGCGGGGCGATGTGCGTGGCAGTCTCCTCAAGCGTCAGCTCGTCCTCGAAACGCGCGCGTATGACGGCGCGTTCGACGGCCGTGAGCGTCCCGAGGGCCTCGCGCATCGCAAGCTCCCGCCCCTGCCGCTCGATGTGGTCGAACGTCGACGCGGGGCCCGTCGCCGGGTCGCCGCAGACGTCGAAGAGCGTCCTGCCCGTTTCGTCGATTGGCGCGTCGAGCGACGACGCCGAGATGGCCGCCGCATCCGCGGTCGCGCGCAGCTCGGCCGCGTTGAAGCCCGTGGCCGCCATCAGGTCGGCGTCCGTCGGCACGATGTCCGCCGCTTCCGCTTCGGCGCAGGCCCGTTCGAGGTGCCGGAGGTTCGCGAGCATCGGCGCGGTGAGCCGGGTGGTCCGGCCGGTCTCTTGGCCGGCCCGCTGGATCGCCTGCCGCACCCCCCCCCACGAGGCGTAAGTGGACAGGCGGTTGCCCGTGCGGACGTCGAATTTGCCGACCGCCTTGAGCTCGCCGATCGCGCCTTCCTGGAGGGCGTCCTCGATCTCGAGGCCGTTCCTCGGACCGTGGCGCTTCGCGAACGTGAGGATGAACCGCATGTTCGCGGCGACGAGCGCATCGCGCGCCCGGTACGCGGCCTTGAACCGCTTTCGCGCCTTCTTCTGCTTTTTTCGCCCGCCGGGGGTTCATTGGGGATTTGCCGCGCGCAGTCGGCGAGCGTTCGCTCTTCCTCGCGCGTCATGATGCCGTGCTTGAGCGCCTGCTGCATGAACTTCGGCAGCGAGACGCCATGTCCGGATTGACCCTTGTTTCCCATCGACGTTCATCTTTCGTTGAAAGGCCCGTGAAAAGGTGCGGTAGGCGAACATTGGCCCGGAACGGGACCGTCATCAAGGGAGGCTCCCGGGCAAACGAAAACCCCCGCTCGCGCGGGGGTTCGGATCGTTCTTCAGATGGTGAGGTCGATGGCGGACGTGTCCACCCGCTCTTCCTCGCGGCTCGGCTGCGGCTGCTGCTGAATGCCCGCCGCCTCCTGCCGTTCGCGGTGCGCGCGGCGGCTGCCTTCCGGCTCGTAGATCTTCAGGTTCACGCGGGCGTTGTTTTTCGCGCCGACGATCTTGAGAAGCGTCCGGATTGAGCGTGCGGTCTGGCCCTGGCGGCCGATCACATACCCCATGTCTTCGGGGTTGATGTGGAGGGTGATGAGCACGCCGCGCTCATCGATCGTCCTCTCGGTCCGCACGTCGTCGGGATGGCCGACGATGGCCCTTACCACGTATTCAACGAATTCCTGATCGGTAAACCGTTCTGCCATAGCTGGCATGTTGGGCGCCCCCGGCTGGCGGGGACTGCCTAAATGAATTACGGGCCGCCGCGTCGGCGGCCGGTGTAATGAACCGTTTTCACTATATCGTCGGCCCGCCCGTCGTGTCAACGAAAAGGCGGCCTCTTCCGGGACCGCCTCGTTTCCGCTTATTCCTTCGGTTTTTCGGCCGCGGCGTCCTTGGTGCCGGCCGTCGAGTTGCCGGCGGCCGCCTTCACCTTTTCCGCCTTGATGATCTTCGCGTCCACGAGGAGGTTGTGGACCGTCGGAGACGGTTTGGCGCCCTGCGCCATCCAGAACTTCACGCGTTCCTCGTTGAAGATGATCGTCTTCGGCTTGGTGCGCGGGTTGTACTGGCCGATGATGTCCTTGGCCTTGCCCCACGGGTCCCTGAGCTTGTCCTGGACCACGACGCGGAAGCTCGGCTGCTTCTTCTTGCCGACGCGGGTCAGTCGGATGACGAGCATAGTATCAGTTTTCAGTTATCAGTTTTCGGTTTTCAGTCCGTGCACGCAGTCACTGAAAACTGCGAACTGCGAACTGCGAACTGAAAACTCTTTCGGATGGGTTTAGGAGCTGAGCGGCCCCATGCCCTTTGGTCCGGATGTATCGGACATTGCAGCAGGACGAGTGTGCCAGAAGGGGGTGCCGTCGTCAAGCCGCGGCCGTTGACGGTACTCGGCCGCCGTGGCTGACTTCGGGCACGGCCCGCAGCACGCAAAGGAGCGCACAATGCCGCTGAAACCGGAGGATTTCCGCAATCCGATGTTCGACAAGCAGAAGATCGCGCAGAGACAGGTTCCCGCGCGGCCCGGCGTCCGGACCGAAGCGGACGACGAGGAATTCGAGGAGTTCGCGGCGGGCAGGGAACCGAAGCGCCGCACCGAGGCCGCAATCGAGGGGACGACCTTCACCGACGAGTACGTCGAGGTCGGCTTCACCTACTATCGTCGCCGACGGCATGCTGTCGGTGGTGAACACGTCCAACCAGCGGCTCTTTCTGGGCACGATCGCCACGCCCGAGGACTTTGAGAAGGCCCTCAAGAAGGCGGACAGGAAACAGAAGAAGCTTCGCTGAATCGAAAGCGGCCCCGCGGGGCCGCTTTTTCATGTCTCAGGGTTTCGCCGCGGGCCGGGGTTCCGATCTCGGAACGCTCAGCACCAGTAAATACAGGATCTCGAGCGCGCCGAGGGTGTTTACGACCAGGAAGGCGACGAACCACCCCTTCTGCCCGCGGCGCGCCGACGTCCAGAGGGCGACGCCTTTCCAGGCAAGCGTCCAGACGATGAGCGGAATGATGAGCCAGAGGAATTTTTGCGCGAAATCCCGCATACGATCAGACGGTTACCGTGTTCCTCTTCTCGTTCTTCAGGTTGCCGGCCTCGTCGAGGTTGATGGACAGCAGCATCGAGGTGCCGTCCTGGCGCATGGTCACGCCGTAGAGGACGTTGGCCTTGCGCATGGTGTAGCGGTTGTGGGTGATGACGATGAACTGCGTCTTCTCCGCGAGCTGCTCGATGATGGAGGCGAACTTGTCGGCGTTCGACTCGTCGAGCGCCGCGTCGACCTCGTCGAGGACGACGAACGGCGACGGGTTCGAGGTCATGATGGCGCAGATGAGCGCGATGGAGACGAGCGCGCGCTCGCCGCCGGAGAGCATCGTGATGTTCTTGATCTTCTTTCCCGGCGGCGTCGCGGTGATGTCGATGCCCACGATCTGATCCCGCTTCTCCGTTCTCCGTTCTTCGCTCTCTTCTTTCTTCTCTTCCTCCGCGCTGCCCTCCTCATCCTCGTCTTTCGGTTCCTCGCGGAGCTGGATGAGCTCGGCGTGGCCGCCGCCGAAGAGCGTCTTGAAGTAGCGGTCGAAGTCGCGGTTCAGCTGGCGGAAGGCGGATTCGGATTTCGCCTTGATGGTCACGTCGAGCTCGGCGATGACGTGGTCGAGATTGTCGATGGCCTTCTTGAGGTCCGAGGTCTGCCCGTCGAGGAAGTCGAAGCGGTTCTTGGTCTCCTCGTACTCCTTCACGACCTCCGGGTCGATGCCGCCGATGAGCTGGAGCTGGTATTTGAGCTTCTGGATCTGGGGGAGCAGCGCTTCGGGCCGTTCCTCGCCCGCCGGCGTGAAGCTTTCGCGGACGTGCTGGGCCTTCTCGCCTAGTTCCGCGGCCATCTCCTGGTCGAGCGACTCGCGGCGGGTGTCGAGGCGGGCCTGTTCGACGCGCTCGTCGCCGAGCCGCCGTTCGAGCGCGTGCGCGGCGCCGATCTTGTCCTGGAGGCCGTGCTGCAGGCTGAAGAATTTCTCCTTCTTCTTCTGTTCGCCTTGGTTGTACGCCTGGAGCTTCGCCTGCGCTTCGCGGATGCGCGTCTCGGCTGCGGCGACGCCGGCGGCGAGGTCGGCGACCTCCTTGAGGAGCGCGGGATCGTGTTCCGCGGGACCGCTCAATTCGGGGGCGGGCCGTTCCAGGCGCTCGCGCAGCGCCGTCGTGTCCTTGCGCTGGGCGTCGAGCTCGGGCAGCACCGCCTTGGCCTCGTCGACGGTCGCCGCCGCGCGGAGCTTGCCGATGAGCGCCTCCTGCCGCGCGGCGAGCTTGCCGATCTCCTCGATGATTTTGGAGAGCGGGAGCGTCGTGGCGACGCGCTTTTTCACCTGCTCGGCGATCTCGATCTTGCTCTTGGCCTGGAGCTCCTGGTTCCTGAGGCGGTTCTTCTCTTCGAGGAGCTTCTCGTATTCCGCCTGCAGCTCGCCGAAAGCGTCGCCGCCGGTCTCCGCTTGTTCGAGCGACGCGAGTTCGGCCTTGGCGGAGTCGAGGGTCGACTCCTTTTCGTGCCACTCGCCTTCGAGCTTCTCGAGCGTCGCCTTGCGGGCGTCCATCTGCTTCTTGAGGTCGTGCCAGAGCGTGCCGTAGTACTGGTGCTTGAGCGCGTGCAGTTCTTCTTCCAGCGCGCCGCGTTCCTCGAGGCGTTTCACCTGGCGGGCGAGCGAGCGCATGCGCGGCTCGATTTCGGCGAGCAGCATCTCGGCCTGGCGGAGGTTCTCGCGGGTCCCGTCGAGCTTCACCATCGACTGGTGCCGCTTGAGCTGGAACTGCTTCACGCCGGCGGCTTCGTCGAAGAATTCCTTGCGTTCCTGCGGCGAGGCGACGAGCACGTTGTCGACCATGCCCTGGCCGATGACCGAATAGGTGCGCGCGCCGAAGTTGGCCTGCGCGAGGAGGAGCTGGATGTCGGTGAGGCGGACCTTGTTCTTGTTGATGAGGTACTCGGATTCCCCGTCGCGGTAGATGCGCCGCGAGAGCGCGACCTCCGAGAAATCGACGGGGATCTTCCCGTCCTCGTTGTTGAGATAGAGGGTGGCCTCGGCGAAGCCGGAGCGCGCGCGTTTTTCGGAACCCGAAAAGATGACGTCTTCCGCCTTCTTGCCGCGCAGCAGCTTGAGGCTCTGTTCGCCGAGCACCCAGCGGATGGCGTCCGCGACGTTGGATTTGCCGGAGCCGTTGGGGCCGACCACCGCGGTGATGCCTTTGGTGGTGCCGGAGGGCGGGAGGAAGTCCAGTTCGGCCTTCTCCGCGAACGACTTGAAACCGACCAGTTCGAGCTTTTGGAGATGCATAGGCTAACCCGAAAAGTGTAGCAGCACGGCCAGGTTGTGCAAAGAAAAAAGGCCCATAGGGGGCCTTTCGGAGAAGGATCAGCGCACGGCTTGGGCCGTGCGGGCGCGGCGTTCGTACAGGGCGCGGTCCCGTTCGAAGAACGCGCGGACCGCGTTGCCCGGGATGGCGACCGTGCCGCCATCCTGGCCGTCGATGACGCCGCCGACGACGCCCAGCAGCCGCAGGTCGCCGGTGGCGAAGATCGCCGTGCCGTACGTGCCTGCGCGGCATTCGAGCGTGCTCACGAGCACCCTGCCGGACGCGGGCGGATCGCCGAAGAGGGTCGCCGTCCGGTCGGCCACGACGTTGCCGGGCAGGAACAGCCGGTCGTTCCCGTCGAACGCATAGGCGTGGACGGGTTCTCCCGCGCGCGCGGGCCGCGAGGCGAGCGAAGCCGCCGCGGGGAGCCTGGCGTTCGTATGGAGAAGCGCCAGGCCGGTCTGCGGGTCCGAAGCGATGAGCTCCGCCCTGCGCCAGATCTGGCGGGCGGCGTCATCGACCCAGATGCCGCAACGCGCGGGAGCCGGGGGGCACCGTCTGACCAGGTCGGCGGTCGTGATGACCCAGCCCTCCGTGGAAACGGCGATGCCGGTCCCCGCGAGGTCGGGATCGACGGTGACGCGGTAGGTCGCCGCGGATCCGGCGGGATCGGCGTCATGCGGCGGATCGGCGGCCGCGGCGACCGGGTAGATCGCGAAAGCCGCGGCGGCGAAGAACGCCTTTGCCATGAGAGAACGCATTGTGTGCTCCTTCGTTTGGGTGTTGCAAGGAACGGCTCCATGAAATGGATGCGGGCGCCATCATGACACCTGAAAGCGTCGGCGTCAATCCGGCGAAAAGAAAAAACCCGGCTCGGCCAGTTGAGCTGGCCGGGTGCCGGGTGAGACGGATCAGTCCGCCGGGGGAACGGCGATCCGGCGGGAATCGAGCAGCGCGCCGACCGTCGACGCCGGCATCGCGATGAGCCGCGCCAGGCCGGTCGTCCTGAGGCGTCCGATGACCACGCCGGCGAGCCGCCCGGTGCGGAGCGAGAAGATCGCCGCGCCCTCCTGCTCGAACCCCTCGATCTCGCCGGTCATGTCGGCGATGAGGAGGTCGTTCAGGTCGAGGCTGTCGGACGAGTCCCCGTGGAAATGCGGGTCGTCGACGCGCGCGGAGCAGCTGCGCCGTTCGACCATGGACGGTTCGCTCGACATGTCGGCGTAGGCGACGATCCGCGCGGGATCGTTCCTGGCCGATCCGGGCGCGGCGTCGAGCCTCGCCCAGCGGGGGAGGGGGCGCGCCGCAACGAGCAGGGCGATCTGATGCCGGTCGTCCACGGCGACGACCGTGGCGGGAATGCGCGCCTCGCCGACGGTAATCGGCCGTCCCTGATAGCCGAGGATCGTCCCCGACGAGGTGATGACGTGGCCTTGCGGGGTGATGACGATGCCCGAGCCGGTGATCCGGCCGCCGACGTCGATGCGGACGACGGCTTCGGCGGCCGCTTGCGGGAGCGTCGGTTCCGGCGGGCGCCGCGCGTCCGCGGTGACGGGGTTCGCGCAACAGACCGCGAAGAAGACGAACAGCGCGTAGACGATGCGATGCATGGCTTGTGCTCCTGGCAGAGAGGAGAAAAGAACACCGATCATCATGCGTCGCGGGCGGAGCGTGGTCAAACCCGCGTCGGAAAAAGAATAGACCCGGTCGAGCGACCGGGTCCGGGCGTCAGATGCGGATGGCCGCCCTGTCGTAGACGTCGAGCTGCCGGTAGGCGAGCGCGACGCGGCTCACGACGGCCTTCGCGAAGCGGACGGCATCGGGCCACTCGAGGAGCCGCGCTTTGCTCGCGACGCCGAGGATCGCGGCCGTGTCGCAGGAGTCGGCGTCCTCGGCGGCCGCGTACATGTATGCGCCGCGCTCGTCGAGGTGCTTGTGGCGCAGGGCCACGAAGACGCCGGACGGGCCGTTGAAGGCGAGGTGGGCGAAGCCGCGGGGCCTCACGGAACCGGCCATGGGGCCGGGCGCGAGGAGCAGCGCCTGTCCCGGCACGTACGGCTCGATGAGCCGTCCAGCGAGGACGATCTCGGGCATCGTCCTGCAGAAGTCCTCCCGATCGAACGGGGCGTTGGCGGTGAAGCCGACGATGAGGACCGACTTTCCGGCGTCAATCCTGGCCTGGTCTCCCTGGGGATGCAACATGACGGATTCTCCTTGGTGGGGTCCGCATTTCGCGGAAATGAGCACATCCGACCTTAGCGCAAAAAAGCCGCGTTGTCAACGTTGCGACGGGAATATTGACGCCATCCGCGGGCGTTGGTACATTCACCCGCTTGCACCGTATGGACATCCGATTCCTCCATCGTTCGGCGCACGAGACGATCCGCGGCGCGACCCGCGTCCTAATCGTCGCGCACAAGAAACCCGACGGCGACACCCTTGGCGCCGCCGCGGCGATGTTCAATTTCTGCAGGGCGAACGGCATCCCGGCGACGGGTTTCTGCCTCGACGTCGTGCCGGCGCAGTACGCGTACATGCCGGGGACGGACGAATTCACGGCGGACCCCGCGGTTTTCGCCGATCCGCGGCATGACGTGATGGCGGTCTTCGACGCGGGCGACCTGCGTTTCGCGGGGATTGCGGATTTCGTGGCGGCGATGCCGACGCGGCCGACCATCGTGAACTTCGACCATCACGCCACGAACGA
Source organism: Patescibacteria group bacterium (assembly GCA_036171355.1). Taxonomy (GTDB): domain Bacteria; phylum Patescibacteriota; class Patescibacteriia; order SG8-24; family SG8-24; genus JAHFIW01. The sequence goes on from JAVHQX010000018.1 coordinate 9,570, forward strand.
GCGCTACGGCGCGGTGAACGTCGTCGACGTGACCGCGTCCTCGACCGCCGAGGTCGTCTACGATTTCCTCGGGACGGTCGGCGCCGACATAGACCGCGCCGTCGCCACCTGCCTGCTCACGGGCATCCTTACGGACACCGGCAGCTTCTCGAATCCCGCGACGACCGACACCTCGCTCGAAGCGGCCTCCGACCTCATGCGCCGCGGCGCCAAGATGCAGGAGGTCGCGAACCGCCTGATGCGCAACAAGTCGCTGACCTCGCTGCGGTTGTGGGGCAACGTCCTCGCGCGGCTCAAGTTCAATGATCGCCTCGGCGTCGCCTCGACCGCGATTTACGCCAGGGAGATCGAGGCGGAGGGCGTGGACGAGGAGGATGTCGAGGGCATTTCGAATTTCCTGAACCAGTTCTTGGACGCGAAGGTGGTGCTGGTGCTGAAGGAGTTGCCGGACAACAAGGTGAAGGGGAGCCTGCGGACGGCCGAGGATATCGACGTGTCGGCGCTGGCGAAACTCTTGGGCGGGGGAGGGCACAAGAAGGCGGCGGGGTTTACGATTCCGGGGAGGATTAAAGAGACGGAACAGGGATGGAGGGTGGAGTGAGGTCGCGGCGCGATGTCGGCCGAGCCGGGTACGCCGCCGGCGACCTCGGTCGGCTTCGCCGCCCTAAAACGGTCGCCTTGTGGCGTGCCCGGCTCGGCCTCCACGCTCGAACATGGGGACGGCTTACGAGGGGAGAGACAGCAGGGAAATCCGGCCCCATATCATGCGGCGCAACCTTTTCTCGAATGGGCCGGATTTCTCGATGGATTTCCGATCTCGGCTTCGATACGATCATCGTTGTCATTCCGGGCTTGACCCGGAATCCAGAAAAAGAAAAAACCGGTCCATCAGGGCCGGTTTCGTGTTTCCCTCAGTGCGCGGACGTCGCGGGGGCGGCGTGCGTGCTGGGAGAAGGAGCGGGAGGAGACGTGGGGGTCGGTGCCGGGGGCGGCAGCGGGGCGTAGGTCGGGACCGTGCCGTCCGCGTTCACGAAGGGGACGCGGTTGGCGGTCAGGAACGTCCTGATGCGGTCCACGGGGACCAGGCCGCGCACGACCATCAGGGGCGCGCCGCGGCGGCCGACGGCGATCATCATGCGCATGACGCCGACGAGGCGGCCGTTCGACTCGAGGTACACGCCGGAACCGGAGGTTCCGGGGCCGTCGGGGATGTCCGCGAGGATCATGTCGCGGATCGACGAGCGGCCCTCATCGGTCGAGTAGTGGAGCCGCATCACGTAGCCGCGGCCCGTCATCTCGCCGAAGTCGTAGGGGTACCCCACGTTGTACAGCCGGTCGCCCGGCTGGATCTCGGACAGGTCGCCGATGACCGCGGGGGTCCGGAAGCGCCGGTCGACCTTGAGGATCGCCAGGTCGTTCACCGGGTCCGTGGCGAGCACCCTCGCCCGATAGACGTGCGGGTAGGGCCCGCCCTCGTCGATGGACACGCTCACCGAGGCCTCGTCTTCGATGACGTGGTGGCAGGTGAGGATGTGCCCCTCAGCCGAGACGACGACGCCTGATCCGTGGCCGCTGGTCACGTCGATCCGGTAGGTCGCGTCGCTGTTCGCGCCGTAGCGCGTGAGATCATTGGCGCGCAGCGACGTCGTCGCGCAGCCCGTACCTAGGATGGTCACGGAAAGGACCATCGCCAGACGGACCATATACGTCCTCAGGTTCGTCATGGGACACCTTCTTTTCCTCTGAAATTGCCAAAAGGGCGGATATGTTCCGAGCATAACATCCATTGCCGATACGTCAATCGTCGGACAAGAAAACCCCGGCTGTGAAGGCCGGGGTCGGTGGAATAGGCTCACTCCTTCACGGCGGTCCAGTCGCCGCTGATGCCGCCGGGGCCCGTGTAGGTCCCGGTGACTTCCGTGCGCGATGTGAACGTGCCGGTGAGCATGAAGCCCTGCTGGGCGAGCGTGAACCGGTTCCCGTCGATGGAACCGGACGCGTCGCCGGCGGTGCCGCTATAGGTCACGTGCCTGCCGCGCTGGTCGAGCGTCAGCACCTGGTCGCCCAGGCCGATGATGGTCGCGCGCCACGTGCCGGCGGCGTTCAGGACCACCGCGACCGGGATGGTCGCGCTGTTCTCGTCGGTCTGGCCGGCGTGGTAGGTGACGGTCAGGTTCGCGTGCGGCTCGAAGGCCGCCGCTGGGTCGCCGCCGTCCGGCACCGAGTCGAACCAGTCGGTCTTGCCGGTGATGAGCGCGGCGTTGCCGAGCGTCTTCACTTCGACCGCCGAGGTGTCGTCGGACGACCAGGTGAATTCGCGGGCGCCGATGTCGACCTTGCGGCCGTCAGGGCCGCGGGTGACGACGCCGACGAGGGCGCTGCCGTCCCTGCCGATGGGCAGTTCGCCGTTCTCGATGTCCTGCGAAGCGAACTCGGGAGTGGCGACGTCGGGCGGCGGGCCGCCGCAACCGGCGAACGCGGCGCCGACCGCGCACAAAAAGGCGAACAACGAGCACAAGACCGCATGACGGGTCGTGATGTGCATGGTGGCTCCTCCGTGGAGTGAAAAGGACCTTGCGGCCACCTTTGCAGAGCGAAGGCGGCGAGTCAATGCATCGGGGAGGGATAAAGAGATAAAGCGGTAAAGATGGAAAGACCATCATGCGTGGCTCCCCGCTCAATACTTTAAATCTTTACCCTTGAAACCTCCCGCATGTGTTCTTCGGAAGGTGCCGCGGGAAGCGGCGGGAAACGCGCATCCCGGGTCAAGCGTTTACATCGGGTCTCCGCGGCGATATACTTGCAGCGAACCACCCTATACCTTTGTATGGCCAATCCTTACGAGATCCGCTCCCAGATACTCATCCCGACCGTCATCGAGAAGACGTCGTACGGCGAGCGCGCCTACGACATCTATTCGCGCCTGCTCAAGGACCGCATTATCTTCCTCGGCGACGCCATCGACGAGCATGTGGCGAACATCATCGTCGCGCAGCTCCTGTTCCTCGAGAGCCAGGACAAGACCAAGGACATCAAGCTCTACATCAACAGCCCGGGCGGTTCCGTCACGGCCGGCCTCGCCATCATGGACACGATGAACTACATCAAGCCGGACGTCGCGACCATCTGCATCGGCATGGCCGCGTCGATGGGCGCGGTGCTGCTCTCGGCCGGCAAGAAGGGCAAGCGCTTCTCGCTGCCCAACGCCGAGGTCATGATCCACCAGGTCATGGGCGGCGCGGAAGGCCAGGCGTCCGACATCAAGATCCGCGCCGAGCGCATCCTGAAGATGAAGGACATGCTCAACCGCATGCTCGCCGACAATACCAGCCAGCCGCTCGCGAAGGTGGAGAAGGACACCGACCGCGACTACTTCATGACCGCGAAAGAAGCGCTCGAGTACGGCCTAGTCGACAAGATCATCAAGTGACGCAAGAAGCGGCCCGCGCGGGCCGCTTTTCGATAACCTGGCCTCCGCGGCGGTCCGCGCATTGACAAATGCAACTGAGTTGCATTATATTGAAGACATCGCCTGGCGCGGCTTTGGCGCGCGGGCATCCGACATCATCACATGCACGGCGCCGTCAAAGTCCCCAAAGACGTCATCGATGGACTCCGTACGCAGGGGTTCAAGCTGACCAACGCCCGGCGCGCCATCGTCGAGGTGCTTTGCGCGCGGTCGATGCCCGTCTCGGTCGCCGAGCTCATCGCGGAGCTCGCGAAGCGGGGGGCCCGCGCCGACAAGACCACGGTCTACCGGGAGATCCTGTTCATGCAGGAACGGGGCATCGTCGACCAGGTGCAGTTCGGGGACCGCGTGAAGCGTTACGAGTTCCGCGACGACGGCCATCATCACCACCTCGTCTGCGTCGAATGCGGCGTCGTCGTCGACGTCCCGCTCGAGAACGACCTGGAGGCCGCGGAAAAGGTCATCGAGCGGAAGACGGGCTACGCTATCACGCGCCACTCGCTGGAATTTTTCGGCGTCTGTCCGGATTGCCGGTGAAGGCGCTTCGGCCCCTCGCATCATCCCTATGCACGACGCTTCGCGTCACCGCCACATGCACCGCCGCACCGCCGCCCTGCTCGTCGTCGCGGCGATCGTCGCGGTCCTCCTGTTCGAGCGGTCCTTCTCGCGCCCGCAGGCCGCCATTCCGTCTCCCGCCGGCAAGCTTTCCGTCGTGGCCAGCTTCTATCCTTTGTATTTCCTCGCGCAGCAGATCGGCGGCGACAAGGCCTCCGTGGCGAACGTCACGCCGGCGGGCGCGGAACCGCACGACTACGAGCCGACGGCGCGGGACATCGCGGGCATCGAGGACAGCGGCCTGCTCATCATCGACGGCAGGGGCCTGGAAGCCTGGAGCGACCGCGTCAGGAAGAACCTCGATCCGGCCAAGACAGTCGTCGTGGTCGCGGGCGAAGGGTTCATGACCCGGCAGGTGGAAGAAGAAGGCAAGACGATCGTCGATCCGCACGTCTGGCTCAGCCCGCCGCTCGTCGCAAAGATGGCGGACCGCATCGCGGCCGGCTTCGCGAAGGCCGACGCGCCGAACGCCGCGTACTACCGCGAGAACGCCGACGCGCTCAAGGCCAAGCTCGAGACGCTCGATGCCGAATATCGCAGGGGACTGGCCGACTGCGCCAGGAAGGACTTCATCACGTCGCACGCGGCGTTCGGTTATCTGGCGGCCTCCTACGGCCTCACCCAGGTGGCGATCACCGGCATCTCGCCCGACGCGGAGCCGTCGTCCAAGGCGCTCGCCGAGATCGCGAAGTTCGCCAAGGACAACGGCGTGAAATACGTCTTCTTCGAAAGTTTGGTAAGTCCGAAGCTTTCTGACACAATAGCGAAAGAGATCGGCGCCAAGACGCTCGTCCTCGATCCGATCGAGGGCATCATCCCCGAGGAGCTGGCCGCCGGCAGGGACTACCTCTCGGTCATGAGGGACAATCTCGCCAACCTTCAGATCGCGCTGCAATGCCGCACGTAGAACGCACGGAGAACATCATCGAGGTGGAGAACGTGTCCTTCGCGTTCGGCGACGTCGACGTGCTGAAGGACATCACGTTCGAGGTCCACAAGGGCGACTATCTCGGCATGATCGGCCCGAACGGGTCCGGAAAGACGACGCTGCTCAAGATCATGCTGGGACTGATGGAGCCGTCGAAGGGTTCGGTGCGCCTTTTCGGGACGGACGTCCATAATTTCCGGCAGTGGTCGAAGATCGGCTACGTGCCGCAGAAGGCCGTGGCGTTCGACGTGAATTTCCCGGCGACAGTGCACGAGGTCGTCCTCATGGGCCGGTACGGACGGCGCGGGCTGTTCCATGCGGTCACGCGCAAGGACCACGAGATCGCGAAGAAGGCGCTCGCGCAGGTCGGCGTGGAGGAGTTCCATGACCGCCTCATCGGCGACCTGTCCGGCGGCCAGCAGCAGCGGGTGTTCATCGCGCGCGCGCTCGCGGGACAGCCGGAGGTCGTCTTCCTCGACGAGCCGATGACCGGCATCGACGAGAAGACGCAGGCGGAATTCTACGCGCTGCTGAAACGGCTCAACGTGGAGATGGGCCTGACGCTCCTGCTCGTGTCGCATGACATCACCGCCGTCACCAGGGAGGCCATGCACATCGCCTGCATCGACAAGACGCTCGTGTGCCACATGTCGCCCGCGGAATACCTCAAGGAAAGCACGTCGACCGATTTCTTCGGCTCCGGCGTCAAGGTCATCACGCACCATCGTCACAACCACTGACATGACGCTCTCCTTGTTCCAATACGGGTTCGTCATCCGCGGGCTCGAAGCCGGCCTCATCGTCGGCGCCATCGCGCCGCTCATCGGCATCTTCCTCGTGCTGCGGCGGTATTCCCTCATCGCCGACACCCTCGCCCACGTGTCGCTCGCCGGCATCGCCCTCGGCCTCCTGCTGGGCGTCAATCCGGTCATCTCGGCGCTCGGCACGACGGTAGTCGCGTCGCTCGGCATCGAACGGCTCCGCACCACGAAGAAGGTCTACGGCGAGTCCGCCCTGGCCCTGTTCCTGTCCGGCAGCCTGGCGCTGGCCATCGTGCTCCTGAGCCTCGCCAAGGGCTTCAACTCCGGGCTGTTCAACTACCTCTTCGGCAGCATCGTCACGGTGACGACGTCCGACATCTGCATCATCGCCGCGCTCGCGGTGGCGGTCGTCGGCCTGCTTTTCGCCTTCTACAAGGAACTCGTCTTCATTTCGTTCGACGAGGACGCCGCCAGGGTCGGCGGGATTCCGACCAGGTCGATCAACACCGTCCTTATCATCCTGGCCGCGCTGACCGTCTCGCTGTCGATCCCCATCGTCGGCGTGCTGCTGATCTCGGCGCTCATCGTCGTCCCGGTCGTCACCGCCCTGCAGCTGCGCATGAGCTTCGTCCGGACGATCGTCTGCGCGGAGGCCGTCTCGCTTTTCTCGGTCGTCGCGGGGATTGTCGCCTCGTTTTACCTCGACCTCTCCACGGGCGGCACCATCGTGCTCATCATGCTCGGCATCTTCGGCCTCGTCCTCGCCGTCAAGCGCCTCGCCTGACCGCGCGGCGGGAAAAAGAAAAAAGGCCCGGCGAACGCCGGGTCCTTTCAAATGATTTCGATCTCGAGCTGGCTGATGCCGGGCGCGGCGGCCCGGACCTCTTCCTTGATGGATTCGGTCTCGGCGCGGGTGAGCACGAAGAGCCACGTGACCGGGAACTGCGGCTGGGCCGCCGAAGATGCGGCGGCCCGCCATCTCGCGGCGAACCAATCCGGATCCCAGCGCAGCGCGACGAGGCAGCCGATGTCCTCTGGGCCGCGCAGCATGGTCACGACGCGGCGCACTTCGGCGATCGACCGCCGCGCGCGGAGCGTCCTGACGACCGTCCTTTCGATCTCCGCTGGCGCCGCTTCGCCGATGATGAGCGAGCGGCTGCGGTTGATGAGGAACAGCGACGAGACCGCCAGCAGCGCGGCGATGGCGAGCGAGAAGCATCCGTCCCAGAGAGCAGCGCCGGTGAGCATGTACAAGCCGTAGCCCGAGAGCGCGAGCAGAACGCCGAGGATGTCAGCCCCGTTCTCGATGAGCAGGCCGAGGAGCAGCGGGTTGCCGCTGTCCCTGAGACGCGCGCCGCCGCGCATGTCCTTGCGCATGCGCCGCCAGACGACCGCGAGCGAAAGCGCCTCGCCGGCGGCCGCGAAGGCCATCACGCCGAGCGCGAAGACCGACGGCCGGGGCACGTGCCCGGTGACGATGGTCTCGATGCCGTGCCGCGCGGTAAGCACGGCGCCGACGACGAGCATCAGTTCGGCGGCGATCAGCGACCAGAAGAACGCCTCGCGCCCGTGGCCGAGCGGATGTCGGCGGTGCGCAGGCCTGCCGCTGCGGCGGTGGCCGATCCACAGGACGATCGGGTTCATGCTGTCCGCGGTCGAATGCACCGCTTCGCCGAACAGCGATGGCGAGCGCGTGATCGCGAACGCGAACCACTTCGCGGCCGTGATGAGCAGGTTGACGACGAGCGTCACGGAGACGGCCTTGCCGGTCCCCGAGCCATGGTCGTGGCCGTGGTGGCCGTGCAGTGCCGACATCGGCGCCTCCTTGGGTGCGGCGGTCGGGCCGCCAAGATGAAAAGGACCGTCATCAGTTAATCTGACCGCGGTCCTTCGCGCAACTGGCCGAAAAGCGAAGACCCCCCGTGCGAAGCACGGGGGGTCGGGTGGAATAAACGGAACCGGTCAGGCGGACCGGGTCGCCGCGACGGCGGGGCGGCCGCTGCCGCTCGCGCCGTTGCTCTTCGAGGTTCCGCGGTGGTACCGCTCGTCCTCGACCTCGTCCTCCTTGTCGAAGTACGTGTCGAGCATGGCGTCCACTTGGCGGAGCCGGCGGTCGATCTCGTCGCAGGTGTCGGGATCGAGCGTCTTCGTGACCGTGCCGCTGCCGTCGGGCAGGCGGATGCCGACTTCCAGGGTCACGTCGAGGACCTTGTGGCCGTCGACGAGGCCCTGCTTCGACGAAGCGACGACCTTGACCGGTCCGCGCAGGAACTTGATCTTGCCGTCGCCGAGCTTCATGGTCCTGGCGTCGTCGTCCGGCACGATCGAGGGGTTGCGCATCGCCCGCATGACGTAGCGGAAGACGCCGTCGGGGATGAACCCGCCCTCGTCGAACCGGATGCGGATGTTGTTCTTCCGGGTGTTGGTGTACGCCTGGACGAACACCAGGAGGTTCGCTTCCACTGCGAGGCGGATGAAGGGTGAACCTTTGGATCGCATGACTTCCTCCTCCGTCGGTAGGACGGACAGTATGGGTGGAACGGTTGGAGAGAAAAAGAGAAGCAAGCGGCCCTCGATCTTCAGTTCGGGAGACCAGGCTCGGAACCGGACGACCCCTTCGGGTAGTCCAGCACCTTCAGTCCGGGCAGCTGGCGGAGGGCGGTGATGAAGCCCTCTGCGCCGACGACCAGCGTCCTGAACCCGAACTCCTCGGCGACGGCGAGCGCTTCCTCGTCGAAGCCAAGATCATCGAAGCGGCAGAAGGCCTTGAAGGCCGCTTCGACGACGAGATCCCGTTCGAGACCGTAGTCCCGGGCCACGCGGGCCGCGCACAGATATGCGCGGTGTCGCATGAGCCGTTCGTAGTTGGTCCCGGCGGTCTCGCCGTGCGGCAATTGCGGTTTCATGTGCATTCTCGACGCTCCTTCCCCGCATGACGCGGTATTCGGGTTGACGCCTCGGAGCGGAAACCGCTCCTCGGCGCGGATTTGGTGGCAGCGACTGGAGTTGAACCAGCGCCTATCCCTGACTGACCCCTTGTGGGGGCCCGGCTACCCGCCTGTTTGGTTTTTTGTCAGGGCACTGCCGTGGTTGTCAAAGTGCCGTAGCACGATCGAGGATCGCTCCTCGCCTCGCGGCCGTTCCCGGGGAACGGCGGCGGGGCGAGGCCACCTCTCATGTTCTTCGCGGCCGTCGCGTCGCGCGTCGTCCGTTTCCTTTTCCGGGCGGCGATGGACGGCGCGTCCCGCAGACCCGTCGGGGTCGCGGGAATGAACGAACGTTGAACGATAGCATAAAAAGGCGTCGTTGTCAAGGGTGCCGTGCGGCATTTTTCCGCTTGTCTCAGGCAAAAACGGATCAGGCGGGGGCCGCAGGATCATGGCCTGCCGGCCGGAAGCGAAGTTCAACACCTCAAAGCACCACCCGCCAGATATTGATTTAACGCCTCATCCGGTGTCAGATATCCGAGCGATTCCCGAGGAAGGTCGTTCAAACGTCCCTCGATCCGCTTCCAGTCCAGGTCCGCAAGGTCCCGGGCTTTCGTTTTTCGCGGCAGCCAGTGCCGTATGGTCCGGTTCAGGTTCTCGATCTGCGGCTTCTGCCATGGCGAATGCGGGGCGCAGAAATAGGTGCCGATGCCGTACTCGTCTTTGATGTCCCGGCGCCTCGCGTTCTCGCTCCCGTTGTCGAAGGCGAGCGTCCGGACGAATCCATGCGGCAACGTCTCGACGGTCCTTCTGAGCGCATGCGCCGTCTCCTCGCCGGTCCTTGCCGTGCACCACCGGAGGCGGCACACCTTTATCTGCCTCAGGCTCCAGTTCCCGAGAAGGCGCAGCTCCAAGTACTGCCTTTCGGGGTATGAAAATTCCGTTCCTTGCATCGCTTTGGGGGACATGTTCCAAGGGTCATATCCTGGCAGAGTGGTGCTTTGAGTCTAGAACCTCGCCGAACCCCCGTTCCCCTTGACAGGAAGGGGGTCCTGTGGTAAGGTCCTGTGTTGTCACGTCAGACCTTTCCACAGCCGACAAGAAACACCCCAAAGATTCGCGCTCACGACAAGCATGGGGATCATCTGAAGGATGTCTCGGGCTCCGGCTCGGACTCCCCTCTGGATGATCTTCTTGAGCGCGACTCCCTGGGGTGTTTTTCGTTCGGGATGTCCGTCGGCGGGCACGCTGCTGCGCTCCTGCGGCGCAGCAGCTCAAAGTTTCGGCTCCGGACCCGCCTTCGGCGGGACCAAGCTCCGGAGCCTCAG
>JAVHQX010000019.1:0-4859 GCA_036171355.1 Patescibacteria group bacterium
ATTGCGTCGGCCGACGCTCGAGGACGTCTTCCTGCACCTCACGGGACGCAAGATCCGCGAGGAGGACGCGGCCGCGCGGGACGGTTTCCACGCGCGGATGGCCCGCGGCCGCTGAACGCCTATGCAACGATTCTTCCAGACCGTCATCACCATCTGGACCCGCGAGCTCATCCGGTACGGCCGGGACAAGGGCCGCGTGTTTGTGACGATGTTCCAGCCGCTCATGTACCTGTTCATCTTCGGGTCGGGGCTTCGCAGGACGCTGGCCATGGGCAACTTCGGCGTCGACTTCCTCCAGTTCATGTATCCCGGCACCATCGCCATGAGCGTCATGAGCGTGGCCTTCAGCTCGACCATCTCCACGGTCTGGGACCGCGAGTTCGGCTTCCTGAAGGAGATCCTCGTCGCCCCGGTGCCGCGCTCCGGCATCGCGCTCGGCAAGGCCGCGGGCGCGACGACCATCGCCGTCATCCAGGCGCTCATCCTGCTCCTGCTCGCGCCGCTCGTCGGCGTGCGCGTGCACCTCGCGTCGCTGCCGCAGCTGTTCTTGTTCGTCGTGCTCGTCGCGCTCGCCATCTCGGGCTTCGGGCTGCTGTTCGCGTCCCTCGTGAAGACCATCGAGAACTTCGGCGTCATCATGAACGTGTTCGTCTTCCCGATGTTCTTCCTGTCCGGCGCGTTCTTCCCGCTCACGGCGGTCCCCGGCTGGATGCTCGCGCTGTCGAAGCTCGATCCGCTGACCTACGGCGTCGACGCACTCCGGCAGATCCTGCTCGCGCCGCAGGTCCCCGCCGACGCGCTGGCGCGGCTCACGCTGCACTCGGTGCACGTGAACGCGCTGTTCCTTCTCGCGTTCTCCGGAGCGATGCTCGCTTCAGCCGTCCTCGCATTCAATAAACGCGCCTGACCACGCCTATGGACAACGACCTCGACGCGCGCTTCGCCGCGCTTGAAAAGAAACTCGACGCCATCTACGTTTCCGCGGAAAAGACGAGGAAGTATTTCCTTTGGACGATGATCATCACGGTGGCGATGATCGTGCTCCCGCTCATCGGCATCGCCTTCGTGCTGCCGTCGGTCATCGGCGCCTACTCATCGGCCTTGAGCCTGTGACCTCCGGCTCCGCATCCGCCGCGTCGCTGTACGACCGTCGCGCGGGCGTCTACGACGCCATGATCCGCGCCATCGGCCTCCGGCGCCGGCTGCGGCGGTTCATCGAGGCGAGCGGCGCGCTCAGCGCCGGCATGGCGGTGCTCGACGCGGGCTGCGGCAGCGGCGCGACGACCATGGCGGTGCACGACGCGGCCGCGCGGCTCGGCCTGGAAGGCATCCGTTACCGGGGGTTCGACCCGTCCTCCGGAATGCTCGCCCGCGTCAAGGAGTGGAGCGGCACGGTCGGCGCCGATTCCGCGTTCGTGCAAGCCGACGCGCTCGCGGTTCCCGCGGGCCTGCCGCCGGATTGGCGGGATTTCGGCCTGGTCGTCTCCGCCGGCATGCTCGAATATCTCCCGAAGGCGCGTCTCTCCTCCGTCCTCGCGTCCCTGCGCGGCCTGATGCGCGGCGGCGCCATGATCCAGGTTTTCATCTGCCGAGACTCCGTCTTCAACCGGCTGTTCATCGGCGGATATTGGAAAGCGAACGTCTACGGACGCGACGAGCTCGCGCGGGCGTTCGCCGACGCGGGATTCCGCGACGTCCGCATCGAGCCCTTCGCGCGCTGGGGGTACGCGGTGACCGCGTTGCATTGAAAAAGCGGCCCGTCCGGCGGGCCGCTTTTTCATCTACTGGACGGTGACCGTGCCGCCCTGATCCGGGAAGTTGTGGTTGTGGTAGCCCCACGTCCCCGCCTGCGTGAAGGTGAAGGACCAGCTCTGGCCCATCATGACGGTCGTCGTTTCGAATCCGGGGATGTCGGTGTGCGTCGGGTGGGGGTTCGATGCGACGGTCGGCGCGCTGCTGTCGAGCGAGATCCACGTCACCGCCGTGCCCGCCGGCGCCGTCATCGACGACGGCGTGAAGCCGACGTTTTGCCTGATGTCGACGAAGCCGAGCGGAGGGTTCGCGAGGAGCTTGTCCACGTTGATCGAAGGGTCGCCGTTCCGGATGCCCGACTTGTTGAACGCGGCCGCGTCGGTGATCGTGAAGCCGACGCGGTAGTTCGTGAAGAACGCGTCCGGCACGTCGTCGATCTGCGTGTTCCAGTCCGTGCCGAAGAGCGCGGCGGCGACGGTTTCGGACGCGATGGGGCAGAGGATGCCGTTCTTGGAGACCGCGTAGACCTTGGGGTCGGTGGCGATTTTCACCATCCGGCTGCCGGGCCGGTAGGTGACGTTCCCTCCGATGGGGATGAGCGCGAGCTGGTCGCTCGGGATCGTCTTCACGCCGTCGAAGCCCGAATACCAGGTGAAGTAGGTCTTTTCGTTGGGGAAAACGTAGCGCTTGCCGTCGGCGCCGAAATAATAGACGGACTGATTCCCGTCCGTCTTGATGAGGTCCCCGGAGGCCAGGCTGACCTGCGCGGAGGCGGCGAGAGGGGCGAGCATGGCCGCGGCGAAGGCGAGGCCTGCCAGCCCCGAGGCGATTCGTGTACGCATGACGATGTCCGTGATGAAGAATAACGAGGATAGCATACCGCGAACGGGCAGGGGCTGTCATTTTCCATTCTCTAAACGGTGGTGCTATAGTATTCGCGACGCTTTCCCACTTCTATGAAGAACACCCGAATCAAGAACCCCACCCCGATCGTCGCCGGCATCGTCGGTCTCGCGCTGTCCCTGGCCGTCATCGCAGGCGGCGCCGCGCTGTTTTTCAAAGGCATCGGCGCGATGCGTGACCGTTCGACCCCCCAGGAGGCCGTGGCCGCCCTCGATGACGCGATGAAGCGGTCGGACGCGGACGCCGTCATGAAACGCGTCGACGACGTCGCGATTTTCAACGATTTCTTCCGGCAGATCCTGACGAAGGACCTGGGCCGCGCGCCCACGGATGCGGAGCTCGAAAAATATTCGGCCAACAACGCGTCTTTCCTGCCGGTCATGAAGCAGGCGGTCGTGCACGGCGTCGTCACCAAGAAGGATCAGGACGGCGCCACGCCAGGCACGCTGTTATACGCGCTTACCCGCCTTACCGAAGGCCGGATCGACCGGCAGGATGACGCGCATTTCCTCCTGGCGTTCTCCGACGGCACGGCGTTGCGTTTCGAGAAACGGGGGAGCGACTGGATCGCGGTCGGCTTCGGAAGCGTCGCCGCCGGCATCGACGCGTACCGCGGGGACACGTATGACGCGATCGCCAGGAATCTCCGCGACGCCTATAAGGCGAATTCGGGAGGCGCGGCTGTCAACGCTCCCGCCGCCGGAAACTGAAAACGATGGATGCGCTGGACCGTTTTTACGGTGAGGTCGCCGCGAGTGTGAACTTGCCGCTGCCCGAGGGATACGCGCCGTACCGTTCCTGCAAGGAATACATCCTCCGGGAGGCGTCAGCCACGCCGCGTTTCACGCTCGCGGGACGCGAGGACTATCGGGGCTTCGGGTGGAGCCACGGCCCTCTCCGTTTCGAGCGTTTTTTCGCTGACGTCGAGCCGCCGCGCGATCCGGGCGGTCCGCTCCGCGCGACCATCTGGCAGCGGCTGACGCGCAAGGATGCGCCCCTGGGCTGGCTGCCGCTCACTGAAGACATGGGTCTGCGCATGACGGGGTTCGCGACGCTGGACGATGCGCCGGAGCGTGCGTGGTCCGCGCACGCGCGGCGGCACGCCGCGAAGTGGCGGAAGCTCGTCGCTTCAGGCGCGCGCGAGATTGTCCCCTTGACCCTCGAGGAATACCTGGCGGCGTATGCGAAGGCCGACCAGGACCCGATCATCAAGCTCGCGTATCCCGGACTGATCAGAACGGAGGCGCGCGCGCACGGCGGGCTGCTGCGGTTCATCGGCTCGCGCCGGCCGGGCGGGCCGGTGGACGCGGGATTCGCCTTCCTGCACGTCCCGGAAGCGCGGCAATCGCTGCACGTCTCGGCCTTCATCAAGGGCGATGCCAAGGCGGATTCCGCCGCGACCGGCCTCATCGCCGCCTGGTTCGAAGAATGCCGGCGCGCCGGAGTGCGGTTCCTCGATTTCGGTTTTTTTTGGGCGCCCGGCGATCCCCGCGATTGGCGCGGGTTTTCCCGGTTCAAGTCGCAGTTCGGCGTGCGGCTGCTCCGCTATCCGAGGCCGCTCGCGCGCCTGTCGGGTTCATGGTCCGGACGTGCGCGTTGATTTGGCCTTAGGCCGCCCGTCTGGCACGATGGTGACGGCGTCCGTACTCCGCTAAGGAGACGATCACGGGAGACGTCCACAAACCACCGATTTACGCGCCGGTCGGCCGGCCGCTCATCTTCCTCGCGGGCCCCATCCAGGGAGCCCCCGATTGGCAGGCGCTCGCAATCGCGTTCATCCTGGCCGAGGCGCAGGACCTCGACGTCGCGTCGCCCCGCCGCCCCGAGGCCGGCTCGGCGGCGTTCGGCGAGGACAAGTACAACGAGCAGGTCGATTGGGAGCACGACCGCCTCGCCATGGCCGCGAAACGCGGCGCGACGCTGTTCTGGCTCGCGCGAGGCCGTGCGCATCCTCGAGCGGTCGTACGCGCAGACGACGCGGTTCGAGCTCGGCGAGGCCGTGACCACCCACCGCTTCACCGGCGCGCGCGTCGTCGTCGGCATCGAGGACGGGTTCACCAACGCGCGTTATCTCCGACGCGCGATCGCGAAGAAGGCGTCGGGCATCCCGTTCTGCGCGTCCTTCGAGGAGACCTGCCGGAAGGCGATCGCGCTCGCGCGCGGCCGCTGAACCGGTTCCACGCCCCGCGTTCGCGGGGTTTTTT
>JAVHQX010000020.1:0-4838 GCA_036171355.1 Patescibacteria group bacterium
CTCATCGTAGTAGTCGGTCACCGCGAAGTACCCGTACTCGCCGCCGACGGGATACAGCTCGCCGTAACTCTCGTAGTACGAGCGTCCGGTGAGCATGTGCTCGCCCAGGTAGTCGAGGCACAGATACGCCGTCGTCCAGGGAGGAAGTTCGGCATACGACCCCTCCGGCGCCAGGAAATCGATCGGCTCGCCGTCGATCGTCATGTCCAGGAAGTAGTCCGTCCTGTTCATGAGGGCCAGCGAGTGCGGGCCGTTTTCGCAGCCCGCGATCGGGTAGTCCAACTGGGCCATGTACTCGGGCGGCGGCGCGTAGCCGTCGTTCGGGCGCGGAACGACCTCGATGCGGCAGGCGGTCACGAGGGACAGCGCGGCGACGGCCGCGAACGCCATGCATTTCATGGGAAACTCCTTTTTCGTTCGACCTGGGTGTAAGGAACGTCTTCAAACCTTGTTACGAGGTCGGCGTAACGACGCACGATACCTCTGCAGCGAGGAATTGTCAATCGTACGCCTTGGATCAAAAAACCCGTCGAATGACGGGTCGTGTCCGCGGTCGGCTCGCTTATCGTGCAGGCCGTGAGAAATGGACGACGCCTGCGAGGATCGCGCCGGCGACGATGAGGGCGCCGCCGGCGTCGACGGTCGCGCCAGATTCCCAGGCGAGGCCGGCCATGATGCAGGCGGCGGCCATGACGTCGAACATCGTCTTCACCTTGCCCGCCGGCTTGGCGGCGACCGACTGCGCGAGCGCGGGGTCGTTGACGCCGCGGGCGCGGACGAGGCGGGCGACGCGGATGAGCGTGTGGCCCGTCGCGAAGAGCAGCGAGCCGCCGGTGAGGGCGTCGATCCAGGCGGGGAGCGCGTTCCATAGGGCGAGCAGCGCCCCGTAGACGAGCAGCTTGTCCGCGATGGGATCGATGAACGCGCCGAGGGTGGTGCTCATGCCCTTGACGTGGGCGATCGCCCCGTCGACCGCGTCGAGCGCCATGGCGGCAGCGAAGACGGCGAGGGCCGTCCCGTACCATCCGTCGCGCAGGGCGAGGAAGACGGGGACCGCGAGCGCGCCCCGGAACACGGTCACGAGGTTCGGCGTGATCCAGTCGGGCAGCAGTTCGACGAGGTAACGGACGGTCTTCGAACGCGTCTTCACGCTGACGATGCGTTCGGCGATAGGCATCGGTTTCTGGTCGTTCGCCATGCGCGACTCCTCCGGAATGAGAAGAGACCCAGCCCGACCGTAGCGTTTTTTCGACCGGAAATCAAGTCGGTGGCATACTTCCGGCATGCCCGCGTCCGCCCATAAGGAACCGAAGGATTACCGGCACATGGCGCGCGAATCGCGCGCGCACTGCGCCCTGGCGCGCAAAGCCGCACGCGAGGCCAGGCGGTTGCTGCCGCTTTTCGAAAATAAGCGTCCGAAAGATCCGCGGCCCCGTCGCGCGATCGAGGCGATCGAAGCATGGGCGGCGGGGAAGCGGGAATTGGGCATGGCCGCGGTCCGCACGCTTTCTCTCGATTCCCATGCGGCGGCCCGCGCGGCGAAGACGGATGCCGCGAGATTCGCGGCCCGCGCCGCCGGCCAGGCCGTCGCGGTCTGGCACGTGCCGAATCACGCGCTGGCCGTCCCGTACTACGCCCTCAAGGCGCGCGCCGCGTCGAAGGTCGAAAAGGCGCGGACAAAAAAACGACCCACGTGATGCGGGGCGTCGGCGTCAGGGATCCCTGAAGCCGAGGATGAGGTCGGCCTTGCAGACGGCCTCGCCGTCGGGCACGTCCTTCGCGGCCATGTGCAGGATGACGCCCTCTTTTTCGGAAGGGAGCGGCAGAAGGCGAGCCCTTTGTCCACGCCGGGCCGTCGCGATGGGCGATCCGCGACGCCGCATCTTGCGGTCCGGCTCGTTCCGTGCTATTTTATCGACACGCATCGATACCCATCCTCCGATGAAACGCCTCGCCGCCATCACTGTCCTGCTCGCCACGCTGCTCTTCAGCGTGCTGCATTCGGGTTTCTGGGGCGGCTTCGCGCATGCGGCGCACGGGTCGATGGGCGAAGCCGCGGATTGCATGATGGGCGCGTGCCCGTCGGACGGCGCCGCGGGCGCGGGCGATTGCGTCGCGCATTGCCTGGCCGCCGCCGCGTCCGAGGGCAACGTCGTCCCGCCGCTCGCCGCGGCCTTCGTCCTGCTCGCGACAGCCCTCATCGGTTATGCGTTCACGCGGCCGGCCGCCGGGTCCTTGGCGCGCCGCGGCGATGATTTCATCGGACGATTCATCCTGCATCAGCGGCTTTCGACGATCGTGCTGCGGAATTAGACCAGACGTCAGCGTACGGGAAGTACGCGCGCTTTCGAGCGCAAGATGCCTGGTTTTTCTATTTCACTTTGACACGACATTATGCAGGTGAGGCTATGGGTTCCGAATTTGACGGGGGAGAATGCGCGGTCGTTCGAAGATGCTGCGGCCGGCATCGACGGCGTGACGGCTGTCGACACCTGGAAAGGAAAGGCGGAGATCGCCGTCCTGAAGACGGATGCGATCCCCTCGATTGTTGCTGCGTTGCGGAAGGCCGGATTCGAGATACGGACCGACGATGACGCGGCGATCGAGGCGCCGCCCGCGCGCGCCGCGCAGGCGGCGGACGGCGTGCATCACGTCTACGTCGACGGCATGACCTGCAGGAGCTGCGAGATCACCATCGAAAGGAAGTTCAAGCGCGTCCGCGGCGTCCGCCACGCCGACGCCGACGCGGCCCGCGGCGTCGTGAAGATCGTCTGCGAAGACGGCTGCGTGCCGGACGTGGGCGCCCTCCGCGCCGCGCTCAAGGGCCACGAATATTCGGTGCGCGGACTCGGGGCCGCCGACGATCCGATGGCGTCCGCGGAGAAACCCTCGTTCATGCGGCTCGTGGGCCTGTTCGCGCTCGTGCTGCTGCTCGGATCCCTGCTCTCGAAGCTGGGCCTGTTCGGCAGGCAGGCGGAGGTCGGCGCGACGATCGGCGTCGCGGCCGCGCTCGTGCTCGGTCTCGTCGCCGGCACGTCCTCGTGCATCGCCGTCTCGGGCGGTCTGCTGCTGTCGTCGGCGGCGAAGTTCAGGGAAAGGTACGGCGGGCTGTCCGCGGTCGGGCGCATGCGGCCGGTCTTCATGTTCGTCGCCGGGCGGACGCTCTCCTACGGCATCCTCGGCGGCGTCATCGGCGCGGTCGGCAAGGCCTTCACGCCCTCGCCGCTCGTGACCGGCGCGCTCATCGTCGCGGCGGCCGCGTTCATGCTGATCATGGGCCTCGACATGTTGAAGATCGCGCCGCCGTGGCTCAAGTCGATCCTGCCGCGCATGCCGAAATCGCTCTCGCATCGCATCATGGACGCCGAAGGGAAGGAGCATCCCGTCATGCCGGCGCTCTTGGGCGCGGGGACGTTCTTCCTGCCGTGCGGCTTCACGCAATCGCTGCAGCTCTACGCGCTCACCACGGGCAGCTTCATGAAGGGCGCGTTGGTCCTCGGGGCCTTCGCCCTCGGCACCGCGCCGGCGCTCCTCACGCTCGGCTGGGCGTCGAGTTCGCTCAAGGGCAACGCGGGGAAACTCTTCTTCCAGTTCTCCGGAGCGCTCGTCGTCGTCCTCGGCCTGTGGAACATCCAGAACGGCTTCACGGTGGCGGGTTACCCGCTCGCCTTGCCGGATCTTTCCCCCGCATCCGGAGCGGTCGCGGCGGGTGCCGACGCCGGCGCGAACCTGCCCAAGGTCGTGAACGGCAAGCAGGTCATCACGATGGACGTCGGCGGCCCGAACGGGCCGTACTACCCGGATGTCCTGACCGTGAAAGCAGGCACGCCCGTCCGCTGGGAGATCAACGGCGTCAACGTCGCCGGCTGCATCTCCTACCTGCAGTCGCGGCAGCTCGGCGTCGGCCTGTCGCTTAAGCAGGGCCCCAACGTCGCCGAATTCACCCCGCCGACTCCCGGCTCGTACGTCTTCAGCTGCTCCATGGGCATGTACCGGGGCACCATTAACGTCGTTTCCTGACCTCACCATAACGTATGACCACCACCCTCAAGATCACCGGCATGCATTGCGCTTCCTGCAAGACGCTCATCGAGGACGTCTGCGGGGACGTGAAGGGCGTGCGATCGGCCTCGGTCGACCCGAAGACGGGTCTTGCTGTCATCGAACATGACGACGCGTTGGACCCCGCCGCGCTCGTGAACGAGATCCGCGGCCTCGGCGACTACGGCGCCGCAATCGTATGAACGAAGGACAACGCGATCTCATCGGACCCGTCGACGACCAGGTCCGGCTTACGCCGTCGAAAGAAGCCGTCTCGCTGACGTTCCGCGTGCGGAGCGATATCGAGGCGGAAGGCGGCGTCGAGACCGGGCCGGACGGCGCGCCGCGCTTCATCGGCAAGGTCCGCGTGTCGAAGGACAGCTCCTTCGAGTTCCCCGAAGGGACGCGCGACGCAGACAAGCTCGCCGCGTTCCTGCAGAAGATGCTGCCCATCGGGGCGCTGCTGGAGCGGACCAGCCTCGTCGACCGGCCGCAGTCGGACACGCCGCCGGCCGTCGCAGCGCCCGTCGTCGCGACGGTCCGCGCGGCCGCTCCCGCGCAGGAGACGCGCGCGACGTTCAACATCTTCGGCATGCACTGCGCGAGCTGCGCGGGACTCATCGAGCGCAAGGTGCGGAAAGTGCCGGGCGTGAAGGAGGTCAACGTCAACTTCGGAGCGGAGAAGGCACGCGTCATCTTCGCGCCCGGCCTCGCGGACGAGGCCAAGATCAGGGCCGCGGTGAAGGCCGCCGGCTACCGCGCCGAACTGGCGGACCAGAAGGACCGCGAGTTCGAGC
>JAVHQX010000021.1:0-4835 GCA_036171355.1 Patescibacteria group bacterium
GCCGCGACGGCGGCGACGATCGCGGCTCCGCGCCAGGCCTTCTGCGGTGCGGAGCTCATGCGATTTCCATGCGGTCCATGAACCGCATCGCGGCGACCCAAGAGGCGGCGACGATGGCGAGCGAGACCACCGACATGCCGACGAGCGTCAGGGGGTCGATGGCGTTGCCCGCGAGGAACGTGACCGCGGCGGCATGCACGTAGCGCGCCATGATCCACAGGTAGACCGCGCCGGCGGCGGTGGCCAGGAGCCCCGCAGACGACGTCGCCACGAGGTCGGGGTCCTTCGCGCGGAAATCCGGAGCCGCGGACCCTATCGTCAGGGTCATCGCCACGAGGGTGACCGACGCCATGAGGACCGCGATGATGAACGTCGACGCGAGCGGCCACGGGAAGCCGAACAGGGCCGTGACGGCGCACGCGGCGGCGCCCATGACCGCCGTGAGGGACGCGGACCAGAAGAAGAATTTCCATGAGAAGATCTCATGGGCGTGGATCGGGCTCGACCACGTGAGCCAGGCGCTCCGGCCCTCAAGGGACAGCGCCGGGAAGACGAACCGCAGCGCGAGCGTGAGCGCGAAGTAGCCGATCGCCCCGAACGTGAAAGCGACGACCAGCGCGTACGCGTCCGCGCGCTGGAAGGCCTGCGCGAGCGCGACGGCGCGGACCGTCAGAAGGTAAAGGGCCATGAGCAGCAGCAGGAAGCCGGCCCGGGAGATCGCCTCGCCGTCCCGCGAGAACGAAAGGAGATCCTTCTCGAAAAGGAAGGAGTGGCCGATGCGGAACACGCGCGGGAACGGCCGGAGCGCGGCGATGCGGCGCATCGGGCGATCGGCGGGACCGGCGATGAACCCCGATTCGCGGTACCGCTGCCATAACGGGACGTAGGCGAACGACGCCACACCGGCCAGCGCGCACGTTCCCGCGGCGACGCCGACGGCGGCCCAGGCCACGGCCGCCGACGGACCGCCGTCGCTGAACGGCACGATGGAGGCGGCCGCGGAGGCGAACGGATGGCTCGGGAGGAACGCGAACATCGCGTTCAGCCGTTCGGACGCGGCCGCCGCCTGAGCCCCGGAATAGACGTCGAACATGTCGAAAACGGCCCTGGGGACGACGCGGCGGACGAGCGCCGCGCCAAGGGCGAGGAAGACCGCCGTCTCGAGAATCTTCCGAAGCAAGGTCGGCGCCGGACGGAGCGCCCAGGCGAACAGGAACGAGAGCAGGCCTCCTGTGACGGCGATCGCGAGGACGTAGAGCAGGATGAGCGCCGCCCCGAAGACGACGAACCACCACGATGCGCCGAATGCCGCTCCGAGGGCGGAGAGCGCGGGGACCGCAATGAGCAGCACCGGCCAAGACGCGAGCGCAGTCGCGGCGACGAACCGGTACGCGTAGAGCGTGCCCGGTTCCACGGGCATCGGCACAATCAGCGCGAGGTCGTCGGCGCGGAAGAGCAGCGCATGCGACGACGCCACGAAGCTGGAGACGCCGAGGAAGAAGACGAAGGCGAACGCGGTCTCGAGGACGTAGCGGAGGATGAGCGGACCGCCGATCTCGTCGGCCAGCACGAACCGGAACGACCGCAGGAAGAAGACATGCGCGCCGGCGACGATGGCGGCGCCGAGCAGGAGGAAACAGAAGGCCACCGCGCGCTGCGCCCAGCTCGACCGCCGCGCGGCGGTTTTGACCATGGCGAAGCGTGAGGCCAGCAGGACCGCGGCGGGGATCATACGTCCGCAGTGAGCGCGAGGTAGACGTCCTCGAGCGTACCGAGCCTGCCGGATTGCGCGGAGAGCTCTGCGTGCGTGCCCTCGGCAACGAGCTTTCCCGCCTTGATGACGCCGAAACGGTCGCAGATCTCATCGGCGACGGAAAGCGTGTGCGTGGAGAGGAGGACGGCGCCGCCCTGCTGAACAAAATCGGTGAGCAGCGTCTTGGTGACCCGGGCCGACTCCGGATCGAGCCCGACCATCGGTTCGTCGATGAGCAGCACGGACGGACGGTGCAGCAGCGCGGCGACAAGGGAGAACTTCTGCTTCGTCCCCCGCGAATAATGCGCGAACAGCCCGTCGGCGAGCGGTCCGATCTTGTAGTCGGCGAGCAGCACCGCGATGCGCGCGTCGCGTTCTGCGCGCGACATGCCGTAGAGTTCGCCCACGAACTCCAGAAACTCCTTGCCGGTGAGGAAATCGTACGCGGCCGGATCGTCGGGAACGTAGCCGAGATGCCGCTTCGCCTTCGTCGGCGCCGCCGACGCGTCGATGCCGCGGACAAGGATGCGTCCGCGCGTCGGACGATAGATGCCGACGATCATCTTCAGCGTCGTCGTCTTGCCCGAACCGTTCGGACCGATGAGCCCGTACATCTCGCCGGGCTTGATGGCGAGCGAGAGGCCGTCGACCGCGTTCGTGGGACCGAACGTCTTGGCGACCGATATCAACTCGAGGGCGGCATTTTTCATACGGTTTTTAAGTATACCACGTTTGTTCTCTACCCGTCCCGAAAGCCGGCTTCGGAACGGGCTTGACAACGGGTTGCGGAGGGTATCCGCAGGGGTCTACGATGAAGACGGGAGGATTCGGATTATGGGCAAGTACACGAAAATGGCGTTGGTGCTCCTGTACCTGCTCCAGCTCGTGATCGTTTTCCGGGATCAACTGGCCCATCTCTACAGGAGCGCCATGGAGTCCGTCCGAGCCGAGGCGGACCTGGGAGGAGTGCCCCGCGCCGAAAGCGGGCTGCGCGCCGTATTCGAGCGGGTCGTGCAGATCAGCGGGCCCGGCACCCACGCGACGCTGACCGCCGCGGCCCCGCTCGCCGCGACGGGAGCGATCGTGGCCGGCGACGACGCCGACGACGGGCAGGAAGTGCACCACGACGATGACGACAAGAAGGACAAGGCGCGCAAGCACCGACATCGCATCCCCGTGGAATTCCTGCTGCGCAATCTCTGGCCGGGCATCCGCCGCGCGCCCGCGGCGCCCTCCGCGCTCACGGAACGCGCGAGCGACATCATCCGCGTGATGCTGTTCGGACGCGGCCGCCAAGATTTCGGCCTGATGCGTCAGAAATAAAACCGCCCCGCGACGCCGCGAGGCGGTTTTGATTCCGGTTATTGCGGGTTGAGCGCGAGGATGAGCGCGACCTTGGTCTTGCCCTCCTCGGTGCTCACGCTGATCCAGCCGCCGTCCTTGCGGGCCGCGTCCTGCGGCCCCCGCTCGAAGACCAGGGTCGCCGTCCCCTCGATCTCGGAGGTCGCCGTGATGCGCCAGCCCTTGGCAACGAGTTCCTTGCTGTAGAAGTCCTTCACCTCGACGACGGTGCCGGGAACATCCCACGAGATGGTGAAGCTCTGCGCGCCGCCTTCGGTCGACGCGAACGAACCGATCGCCGTCGCGCCGGCCACGACCGGGAAGTCCGCCGGGAACGACGTCGGCAGGCTGACGGCCTTGCCGTCGCCGCCGGCGAACTGATACTGGGCGGTCTGGCCGTCCTTGCCGGTGACGGTCATCGTCCCGGCCCCCTCCCCCGCGTTCTTCACCTCGACGGTGCCCTGGTCGGTCTTCACCCTCGCCACGTTGCCCCTGTCGTCGATGCTGACGCCCGTTCCGGCCTCGATCGCCTTGCGGGCGGCGAACGACGCCATCTTCCCGACGACGAACTTGCCGATGCCGCCGACGACGAGAAGGCCTACGACCGCGATCACGGCGATGACGGCACCCTTCGGCATCTTGCCCCCTGAAAGACCCGGGATCTTCGATAAGCCCGGGATCTTGGAAAGATCGGGCATTTTCGGGCCCCCGGAAGACGGCGGAGCGGCCGGCTGCTGCGGCGCGCTTCCCTGCATGGTGTCCATAACGTGTGCGGACTAGAGAGAGTAATGCGCGTATTTTAGCACTTTTCCGCCCATAAAAAATGGAGACCGCGCGGTCTCCATGCTCAGTTGTCGCGCTTCGGATCGGCGCCGTTCGCGGCGTCGAAAGCGGTCGAAGCGACAATCAGGTCTTCCTCGAACATCGCCAGGAACTGGTCGGCGCGCTCGGCCATGCGGAGCGCTTCGGACAGCTTCCGGGCCGATGCCCCGTCGGCGCCGACGTCCGTCCCCTCCTCGGCGGCGAGCACCCGGGCGGAATGGAGATGATTCTCGGCGCTCTCGATGCCGGATTCCGCCGAAGCGATGGCGGCGATCCTGCCGATGACCGTCCCCGGCTTGGCGCGCGTCATGAGGTGGGCGACGAGCGGCCGGGGCCGGATGAGCCGCTGGCGGATGCGCGCGACGCGCTGCGGGACCGATTCCCCGGCCTCCGCGACGCGTTTTGCGACCGCCGCGCGGAGTTCCGTCGAGACGGCGACGTCCATGAGCCTCGCGCGCCATTTCGGCACGCGCGTGAAGACGGCGTCGGGGTCGTCCTCGGCCGCGGCGGCATACGCGATGAACGCGCGCGAAAGCAGGGCGATGCACCTGCGCTCGTACCCGACATGGCAGCCTTGGGCGGCGCACTCCTCGATCCTCGCCGCGACCTCGTCGCGGCGGTCGGCGAGACTCGCGATGACCTCGCGGGCGACTTCGCCGCGGCAACGCACGATCTCGGAGATGCGTTCGTCGCGCAGCGCGAGCATGCGCTCGACGCAGTCGACGATCGCGTTGCCGTGGACGGAGGCCCCCGCTTCCAGAGCGCCAGCGCGGATTGCACGGGGCCGTCCCAGGTCGACATCGAGATGGAAAAGCTGCCGTAGCGGCCCCCCTGACGCCGGCCGTGCGCCGCCGCGGCTCCGCTGCTACGGTGCCCCCAATGGCCGCCCCCACCGCCTCGTCTCCCGTGCCCCAGTCCG
>JAVHQX010000022.1:0-4827 GCA_036171355.1 Patescibacteria group bacterium
CGACGGGCTCTGCATCAGGGAAGGATGCGCCGTAAGGTCGCACACGGCGCGTTCCACGACTTGCGGCATGACAGGGAGGACGTTCGTGCTGAACTTCCAGGTGTCGGCGCTGTTGCGCGCCACGGGCTGGCAGCTCTTCTGGCACGAACCGTTCGCGCAGCACGACTCTCCCGAAGGGCACGCGGCTCCCGATTCGGCGCAATTCTGCATGGTGAACGGGATGGCATTGGAGGAGAGCTGGCTCACGAACAGCGGCGCCTGCGCCCCGACCACATAGACGGGACCCGTCGCGGGCCAGCCGCTCTTGTCCGCGACGCACGTGCCGTCCGTCGCGTCCGGACACGGAAGGCCGGCATCGGCGCACTGCATGCCCGTATGAATCGAACAATGCTTCACGGTCTCGCCCGCGATAAGCGTGTTGATCTGGACACCCGACCACGTGGAGTAGTCCGTCGACGGGACGTTGTTCACGACGCAGATGCCGTTCGATCCGCCGCATGATTCGCCGACGTTGGTGCAGACCGTGCCGGGAGCGAAAAGGCAGTGTTTCGCCTGCGTCTTGAAGAACAGCACGCTGTACCTCGGACCCGCCGGCGGCAACGTGAAATCCGTCGTCCCGGGTCCGGTGCCGAACCCCTCGCCCCTGACCTCCACGAGGTTGCCCGGGGGGCCGTTGTCCGGCGTGATCGAACAGATGCCGGGCCGCGGATCCCCGGTCGTCACCCTGAACGTGATGTCATCGTTGCTCTCGCGCGAGGGCGGCGCCGTGACGACCTGCACCTTGTGCGCGATGCCGGCATTGGCGATATCCGAGGTGTCCTGGTACTGCGGCGGCACCTTGATGATGATGTAGTTGTCGTGCCAGTTGTCGTCACAGACCGGATCTGCGGCGATCGCCGTATCGAGGCCGTTCTTCAGTTTCACGGTGCCCTTGAGCGACCCGAAGCCGGAGCCCTGGACCGTCACATAGGTGCCGACCGGTCCGGACTCGGGAATGACCGCGGTCACGCGCGGAGCATTCGACGACGCGGAGTTGCGCAAAAGGAAATTCCGCGTGTTGGTGTTGGCGCCTCCGATGACGAGCTTCACCGGATAGACGTTCTCGGCGATCGGCGGGACGTTCGCCCAGACGAGATTGTCGCTCCAGCCGCAATCGGTCTCACCCGACCCGCACGTCGTCACCGACATGGTGTTCGCGCCCATGAACGCGGTGCTCGCGTTCTGTGCGGCGCCGAATCCGGCGCCATGGATCGCGAACTTCGACGCCGGGGCGCCGGTCGACGGATCGAGGTAGCAAACGCCGGGCGAGGTCGCGCCGGCGACGGTGAAGTTGCCGATGAGCGGCCCGAAGGTGTCGTCGGTGCGGTCGGAAGGGCCCGAGGAGGTCGTGAGTTTCAACGGACCGGTGACCGCCCCTGTCGGGATGGCCACGGTCACTTCGGTGTCGGTCCACGCTTGCGGTGCGCACGCGACCGCGGTGGCGTCATCCGACGGATCGGGGTCGGGATCGATGCCGAGGAAGACGACGCTGCCGGGGGTCGATCCGAACCCGGTACCGGTGATGGTGATGAGGGTGCCGACTCCCCCCTGCCGCGGGGTCGCCGTCCCGGTCGATACCGTCTGGATGAACGGCCGCTCCTCGCACGTGTGCGTGGCGGGATCGCAGAAACCGGAAGCGCACTGCGCGTTATCGGTGCAGCTGGAGCCGTTGCAGGCGCCGCAACCCGAGGAGACGCCGCAGTCCACGTCCGTCTCGCCGTCACCGGCGTCGAGGACCTGGTTGCAGCAATGCGGGGCGTTGACCTGAAAATCCCGCTGGGCCTGAATGCTCGATTGCGGCACGCCGTCCTGGGCGACCGCCGCCATGTGATGCGTGCCGGGGGTGAGCGGCCCGAGATCGACGTACACGCCATCCGACGTGAAAGGATTCACCAGCGCGGCGTTCGTCGCGTTCGAGGAAGGATCGCCGTTCACGTCGACGAGGTTCGCCGAGCCGCCGTCAAGCAGGAAATCGATGCCCGCCACGAGGAAATCGTCGTGTCCCGTGGCAAGCACCTGCGCCTTCCGGACGGTAAGCGACGCGCAGTACGCCGGAGGAGACGCCGGGGAATCGATCGAAACCGTCGGCGGCTCGACGTCGCGCAAATTATTGAACGCGACAGCGCGCTCGCAATAATCGCTGCCGGCGCTCTGCGAGGAGATGTCGACCGTCTGGAACGGACAGAGCAGCGTGCGGCTGATGGTGTCCCTGATGGCGCCGCCCTGCACCCTGACCTTGTACCAGAATTCGCCTTCGAAATCGGTCGGTTCGGGTCCCGGGGTGGCGCTCGGCTTGAACCGGACGCGGTTATTGTCGACAGTGAGCGTTCCGGCGACCGGCGCGCCGCAGCCGGCAAGGTTGAATGGGACGGGGTTGCTGCTGCCATCCACCCGCGCATTGCACTTGCGCACCTCGAACGAACTAGGCGTGGCGCTCGTCGGATCGACCGACGAATTGAAGCTCACGGTGATCGAATAATTCTTCGGCCAGCCTCCGTTTCCGGGACCGGCGCCTGCCGGCGTCGTGCCCGAGACGCGGAAACCGCCGGCGCCGCCGCCGCCGAATCCCCCGCCGCCCGAACAGACCTGGCCAGGCGGACAGCCCTCGCCGGCGCCGCCGCCCGCGCCTTCCTGGACGGCGCGGAAGATGAACTGCGTGATGGCGAACGCCGACATGATGATGATGAGACCGATCGTCCCGTTGATCATCCAGCGCTTGGCGATGCTGACTTTTTCCTCATTGCCGCCGGCGGTCATCCAGAGGAAGCCGGCATAGAGCATGATGCAGACCGCGACGATGCCGAGAAACCCGAGGAAATAGCTGATGATCCGCGCGATGGTCGTGCGGAGATCCGTCGTGGCGAGACCGATGGCCGTCGCGTAACCGAGCCCGAGATCGGGACCGCCCGTGCCCTGCGCCAACGCGGCGGGTGCCGCAAGCAGCGCGACGACGCTTATCGCCGCCGCGTTCCTGATCCTGGTAAGAAGGTGAAGCAAGGGGGGTCGCATGATCGTCGATGCGTTACAACGAGCAGTTGCTGCCGACGCTGAAGAGGCTGCCGTCCTCGGAACCGGACCGCTCGCAGCAAGAATACTGCCCCGCGCCAAGCGTACAGTCCCCCGAACCCGGCGCGGGTTTGAAGACGCTCGGCCAGAAGCAGTTCTGCTTCGTGTCGCGCATCTGCGCCCGGGCTATCGGTTCGTAAATCGGAATATTCTCTTGATACAGGCTGATATCGCTTTCAGTATACCCGAGATCGTTCGCCGTATAAAACGGCCGCGTGGGATGGACGAAACTGATGCGCGTGACGTACGTGCCTGGTACGAGAGGATTCTCGATGGGCAGGCCGGCGTCGACGAAGAATCCGGGCGGATCGATGTCGGTGCATGCGCATTGCGTCCGCGGCGGGCCGGGGCAGGGATCGGGGGAATTCTTCGCGCATTCCTTGGATCGGAGGATGAGCGTCGATGACGAGGGTATGAAATGCGGCAAGGAATCCTGGTAACCGCCCGTGCGCATGGAGCCGATGCTCATCGTCTTGCTCCATGTCATCGAAGGCGCAAGCGTCGTGGGGACGTTCGAGGGGCCGTCCGGATGGAACGTGTCCGTATCCGGCGGCGGGGGTTCGGCCGGCGGCGGCGGATCAAGCCTCGAGATCGTCGGCACGACGAGGTCGACGTTGGAACCGACCCGGTAGACCCAGCGCGCGGTATCGCTCGTGCTGGAGACGATCGCCGGATCGGTCGCCGGGGCATTGCGGTAGTAATCGAGCGAACGGCCGCTCGGCTGCGCGGGGGCCTGCGGACCCTGTGCCGTTCCGTCCTCGTTGCCGTCCAAGGAATTGCCGACCATGTCTTCGACGCCGTTATCAATGACGGCGGCGGGCGGCGGATTGCCGACGGTCGCGGCAAGGGCCCTGACGGTCAAGTCGACGTTCTTCGGGAGGCAGTACACCTGTTCGCCGCAAGAGTTCTCGGCAATCCCCTCGCAGAGGGCGGCGGGAGTGAACTCCGCGGTCCGGTAACGGTTGCCGAGCATGAGCGTGCCCGCGACGGTCCCGAGCGCTCCTCCGTTGAACACGCAGGTCGTGCCATAGGTGTGGTCCTGGCACTGCGCCTTCACTTCGACGTTGCTGAAACCGCCGCTCGTGATGGCGCACTTCCCTCCGCCGCCGCAGTCCGCGTTGGCGGTGCAGCGCTTGCCGGGTTCGGTGCCGCCGGTGCAGTTGCCGATCTGGCCGATGAAACCGCTCGAGGTGGTCGGATCGACGGCCTCATTGAAGTAAATCTGCAGGAGCTGGTTGCGGTCGAGTACTGCGTTCGGAGCGTTCTGGGGGTCAGCCGCCGTGATCGGGACGACCGCGACGATCTTCGGGGGCGTCGTGTCGAGAAGCGTGCTCGTCGTGAACGACCAGTAGTAGCCTCCGTCCGAGAACGCCCGGCCGAACGCCAAGGTCTGATCGGGATCGCCGCCGGAAGGCGGCTGTACCCAGGCCTTGATGCCGTTATCGCCGCCGCGCAGGGCGACGCGGTAATTCATGTCCTGTGACGGGCTGCCGATCGCCGCTACGGGCTTGAAGACGAGCGTCTGGTATTGGAGCGGGTCGATCGGGACGGTGACCGGCGTGACCTTGGCGGCCGCTTCCACGAAATTATTGGACGGGTTGCATGGGAACTCGCCGCAGTATCGCCTGTCGAACTGCTCATCGACGGAACCGGAGCCCGCGGCCGTGAGGCTCTCATTCGGGATGAGTCTGATATTCGCCGTATTAAGCTCGAAAACGGGGT
>JAVHQX010000023.1:0-673 GCA_036171355.1 Patescibacteria group bacterium
CGAGCGTATCTTTTATCCGCGCGGCATCTTCGTGGAGAACGTGCTGCTTTCCGACATCAACCACGTGAGCGGTTCCGCCGCCCGCGACGAGCACGCGGAGGACGAGGAATAGGGGGAGTCGGGAGAGGAAAGGACGGAGAGCGAAGATGAAAGACGGAAGACGAAAGCGCCCGTGAGCGGGCGCTTTTTCTATCTCCCATCTCTAAATCTCCTGTCTTTTGTCTTCCGTCTCCGGTCTTCCGTCTCACGTATCCCGTCCCCGCATTGACCTGGAAGCCGTTTCCCGCTACGGTATCGCGTCGCACCTTCACCCGCGCCATAAGGAGGCGTCATGCAGGACCTCATCGGCCGCCCGATCATCCTCGGCTCATCGTCGCACTGGCGCGCGAAAGAGCTGGAGGCCCTCGATTTGCCGTTCGTCGTCATGGCGGCGGACATCGACGAGAAAGCCATCCGCCATCCCGACCCCGCCATACTCACCTGGCGCATCGCCGTCGCCAAGGCGTCCGTGCTCCTCGCGCGCGTGACGGAGCCGTCGTGGCTCATCACCTGCGACCAGGTCGCGGTCTTCCGCGGGGAGATCCGCGAGAAGCCGCTCGACGGCGCGGAGGCGCGCCGCTGGCTCGCCGAGTACGGGACGGCGGGCGAGCCCGTCTCGACGGTCACCGCGGTC
>JAVHQX010000023.1:683-1041 GCA_036171355.1 Patescibacteria group bacterium
CCGACACCGCCACGCGCCGTTCGGTCCACGCGACCGACGTCGCCCGCGCCTGGTTCGAGCCGCTGCCCGCGAGGGCCGTCGAATCGGCGCTCTCGCGCGGCGCCATCCTCGGGAGCTGCGGCGCCTTCACCATCGACGATCCCGACCTTGCGCCGTTCGTCTCCCTCGTGGAGGGGGACGGCGTCGAGGCCGAGATCCGCTCCAGCATCGCCGGTCTCCCGCGCGCCAAGACCTTGGCGCTCCTCGAGCGCATCGCGCGCCCGGCTCGTTGAACCCGCCTTATTCCAGGCGGGTTTTTTGCTCTTGACGCCGTCCGATAGCCGCTTATACTTAGCACTCGAAGGGAAGGAGTGCTAAA
>JAVHQX010000024.1:0-4810 GCA_036171355.1 Patescibacteria group bacterium
TGCGCGTCGGATAGGTGTAGTCGGTGAACGAGCGCTCCACGTACACGTCGATGCCGCCGACCGAATCGATCACGCTCTTGAAGCCTTCGAAGTCGACGCGGACGTAGTAGGGGATGTTGATGCCGAGCAGCCCCTCCAGGATCGTGCGGGTGAATTCCGCGCCGCGGCCGGTCGATTCGAGCTCTCCAAAGGCGTTGGCCGCGTTGATCTTGCGCCACCCGAACTTCGGCAGCGGCACGAGCAGGTCGCGCGGGATGGACAGCAACGCCACCTTGTTCTCCGCGGGCTTCACGCTGGCGACCATGATGGTGTCCGTCAGGTATGGCCCCTCATGGCCCTCGCCGCCCATGCCGAGGAGGAGGATGTTGATGCGTCCGTCCTGCTCGCCCAGCAGCTTCCTGTCCGGGCTGCTGATGAGGTGGCGCATCTGCCCGAGGATGGGGATGTTGTCGAGCTCATCCAGCGCGAAGGACGCGGTCTGCGACAGCGAAAGGCGTCCGAAGCCGAACGACAGGGTGAAGATGATCAGGATCAGCAACGGCAATAAAAAAAACTTCACCGGCGCGTGACCGGTGCGGTCTTCGGTCGTGACGTGCTTGTCGGCTGACAGGAGGTCGACTTTCACGAGTTTCATGCGTCCGAAGCGACGGTAAGTAGGTTCGCTGCCTCCAATCATACGGAAAAAACCGGAAAATGCAACCCTTCTGGGGATGATTCCGCCGCCGTCCCGGCCCGAGCCTTGGCAAGTTGACTTCCGCGTGGTATCTTTGCTGTACTGTGCACGCGAAACAGGCTTGAATAAGGCCTTTCGTCGACCATCCGCGACCCGGACGCACGGACGTTTAGCTCAGCTGGTTAGAGCGCTGTCCTCACACGACAGAGGTCGGTGGTTCGATCCCACCAACGTCCACCACCCCGCATGCCCGAGGGCCCCCTCGAGCCTGCAGGAAGGTCACGCACTTCATCCACGCACATCCCTCTACCCATGCCGGACGCAATGCCGCCCGCTGGCGCGCCGACGCCGGCGCCCGAACCCGCCAGCGAGAATAAACCGCTCCTCGGCCGCGCGCTCGATTTCGCCGGAGAACTCCTGCACGTCATCGTCATCTCGCTCGCGATCATCGTGCCCGTGCGGTATTTTTTGATTCAGCCCTTCTACGTGAAGGGGGCCTCGATGGAGCCGAACTTCTACGACCACGAATACCTCGTCATCGACGAAATCGGCTACAGGCTCAATCAGCCGCAGCGGGGAGAGATCGTCGTGTTCCGTTACCCGAACGACCCCCGCCAGTACTTCATCAAGCGGATCATCGGCTTGCCGGGCGAACGCATAAAGGTATCGGGCGGCCAGGTGTGGGTATATAATGCGGCACATCCTGACGGAAAGATCCTCGACGAGCATTCGTACCTCGGCGCCATCTACACGAGCGGGGATCGGGACGTACAGCTGGCGGATGACGAGTTTTTCCTCATGGGGGACAACCGCGGCGCCAGCCTTGATTCACGGTCGTTCGGGCCCGTGTCGCGGCCATTCATCGTCGGACGGGTCTGGTTCCGGGGATGGCCGCCAGAGAAGATCAGGGTGTTCACCGTGCGGCCGGATTCTCTGGATTAGGGTTCAAAAGAGCATTTTTTCGCCAAAGTTAGCCGAATTTTACGGATTCAACGCGTATGTCGTTCAAGCCCAAAAAGCCGATGGCAGCCAAAGCGAAGGCTGCGGCTCCGAAGAAGCCGAAGGCACCGAAACCCGCCGTGGCTGCGGTCGCGGACGTACAGGCTCCCCATCCGATGGGAAGCCGCGCTACCCCCCAGACGCCTCGCGGGATGCGCGACATCGTTCCCAGTGAACAACGCTTTTGGCGTTACATATATAAGAAGGTGGAGGAGCTGACCGCCGCCTACGGCTACGAGCGTCTGGACACCCCGATTTTGGAGGAGACGTCGCTGTTCGTCCGGACGGCCGGAAAGCAGAGCGACGTGGTCGAGAAGGAGATGTTCTCCTTCATCGACAAGGGCGGCGACAATGTCACCCTCCGGCCCGAAGGCACCGCGCCGATGGTCCGCGCCTACATCAACCACGGCATGGTGAACCTGCCCCAGCCGGTGAAGCTGTACTATTGGGGCCCGATGTTCCGCTACGAGCGCCCCCAGCACGGCCGTTTCCGCCAGCACCACCAGTTCGGCGTCGAGGTTTTCGGCGATCCGAGCCCGGTGCAGGACTGCGAGGTCATCCTGCTCGCGCATCTCTTCTATAAGGAGCTCGGCATCAAGACCGCCATCCACATCAACAGTCTCGGCTGCAACCAGTGCCGCCCGGGTTATCTTTCCGAGCTCTCGGCGTACTACCGGAGCAAACGCAGCCAGCTCTGCGAGGACTGCAAGCGCCGTCTCGCCAAGAACCCCCTTCGCCTGCTCGATTGCAAAGAGGCCGGCTGCCAGCCCGTCAAGGAGTCCGCGCCGCACATCGTCGACTTCCTCGACGAGGAGTGCAAGAACCACCTCATGCGAGTGCTTGAGTACTTGGACGATCTCCAGGTCCCGTACGTCCTGAACCCGCACCTCGTCCGCGGCTTCGACTACTATAACCGCACGGTGTTCGAGATCATGCTCGCCGACGAGAGTCCCGAGGCAGGCCAGACCGCTCTCGGCGGGGGAGGCCGCTACGACGGCCTGGTCGAACAACTCGGCGGACGCCCGACGCCCGCCTGCGGTTTCGGCATCGGCATCGAACGCGTCATCCTGCAGCTCAAGGCCCAGCAGATCGAACCCAAGGACGAACGCAAACCGGACGTGTTCCTGGCGCAGCTTGGCGACGCCGCCCGGCGGAAGGCGTTCATGTTGTTCGAGGACCTGCGCGCGTCCGGCGTGCATGCCGCGGCGAACTTCTCCAAAGGCACCCTCAAGGGCCAGCTCGAGATCGCCAACCGTCTCGGCGCGAGCTATACCGTCATCCTCGGACAGAAAGAGGTCCTCGACGGCACCATTCTCATCCGCGACATGGAGTCCGGCATGCAGGAGATCGTCCTCTACGATAAGGCTGCCATCGAGATCAAAAAGAAGCTCGGAAAGGCCTGATTTCGGCCGCTATTCGGCCTTTTTTGGGGATTTGACGGTGCTTGCGCCGTCAGGTACCATGGTACGAGGAGGACATCCACGCGCTACGGCGCGAAGAAAGAGAGGTGACTATTGTGGCTGAAGTGAAACGGAAAAAGGGAGAGAGCTTTGAAAGTCTGTTGCGCCGGTTCAGCCGGAAAGTCCAGGACAGCGGCAAGCTGCTCCAGGCCAAGAAGATCCGGTATTACGCTCGTCCGAAGAGCAAGTCCGCCGCTCACACGGCGGCTCTCCGTCGGGAATACCTCAAGGCGAAACGCGAATTCCTGATCAAGACCGGTCAGGCGACCGAAGAGGATTTCCGGCCGAAGAGGTCGGGCCGCCGTTAGGGGGCTCGGCAGTCGTATCCGCGCGGTCATGCTTCCGCGCAAAAACGATGACTACTCGAGAGCGCATCGAACAGGACCTCACCAAGGACCTCAAGGCGCGAAATGCATCCGCCGTGTCAACGCTGCGGATGCTTCGTGCTGCGCTCAAGAACACGGAGATCGACAAAATGAAGCCTCTCGAGGAGGCCGACGTGATCGACGTGCTCGGCCGCGAGGTGAAGAAGCTGCGCGACGGCCTCGAGTCGTTCGTCGCGGGAGGCCGCGAGGATCTCGCGGCGCCCGCGCGGCAGGAGATAGCGCTGCTGGAGACGTACCTGCCGGCGCAGCTCGATGACGCGGCCCTGAAGGCCATCGTCCAGCAGAAGCTGCAGGCGATCGGTCCGCTGACCGAAAAGGACTTCGGCAGGCTCATGAAGGAAGTCGTGAAGGAGACGCGGGGCCGTGCGGAGGGGGCAAGGGTCAGCAAGGCCGTGAAGGATGCCCTCGCCGCGGCCAAGACCTGACCCGAATTCCACAACACGCATAGTACCCGCTTCGATTCTTACCCTTCTTCCCATGCTTGGAAGGCGTGCGAAACGAAAGACCGGGCAGCCGGGATGGCTGCAGAGGAGAAAGACCGCACTCGCCGTGCTTGCGGTTTTTCTTTTTGCCGCGATGCTGGCGCTGCGTCCCGCGCACGTCGTCCATGCCGCCGTCGACGTCGGCCTGGGCTTCGCGTCGGCGACGGGCCTCACGACGGTGGATATCCGCGTCCTCGTCGGAAGGATCATTCGTTACTTCCTCGGGCTTCTCGGCATCGTCGCCGTTTCGCTCATGATCTACGCCGGCTACCTCTGGATGACCGCCGGGGGAGCGGCTGAGAAGGTGGACAAGGCCAAGAAGATCATGATCAACGCGGTCATCGGCCTCGTCATCATCATGTCCGCGTACGCCATCGTGGCGTTCCTGTTCGCCGCCATCACCGGCAAGCTGGGGGGCGGTGGCGGCGGTCCGAGCGGTCCGAACCCGCACCTGACGGTGCTCTTCTCGGGCAATCGAGGGCAGGACGCGCTCGGCAACGGCATCATCGATTATCACTATCCGGAACCGGGACAGACTGACGTGCCCCGCAACACCAAGATATCGATCACGTTCAAGAAGCCGCTCGTGCTTTCGACGGTGTTCAAGCACTATGACGACGCCGGCACGTTTCCGACCGCAGACGACCACCTGTGCGCCAGCGATCCGCCGTGCCCCGGCGACCCGCTCGTCTCATCGCTGACGAACCCCGTTTTCGAGCTTAATACGGCGAATATCAGACTCATCCCGAATGAGAGCCACACCGCCGCGGGCTCCGGTTCCGTCGAAGAGCAGTACGACAGGCGATACTG
>JAVHQX010000025.1:0-5681 GCA_036171355.1 Patescibacteria group bacterium
CCGGCATCATGGAGGCCGGAAACCGCGGCGCCGTCGAAGCGGGCGCGGTCTCGGTCGGACTCAACATCGAACTGCCGAAGGAGCAACGCATCAACCGGTACGTCCGCAAGGCGGCCGCGTTCCACTACTTCTTCACGAGAAAAGTGATGCTGTCGGTCTCTTCGCAGGCCTACATCTTCTTCCCCGGCGGCTACGGCACCCTCGACGAGTGCATGGAGCTCATCACCCTCATCCAGACGAAAAAGATGTGCCGGATCCCGATCGTGCTGGTCGGGAAGAAATACTGGACCGGCTTCTTCACGTGGGCGCGCGAAGCGATGCTTTCGGAAAACTACATCGCGCCCGAGGACCTCGAACTCTTCACCATCGTCGACACCGCCGAAGAAGCCTTCGCGGTCATCAAGGACTCCACGGAACGGCTCTACTTCTGAACGGCCCAGGCCCGAAACGCCCGGCTCAGCCGGGCGTTTTTCGTATGCCGTATCGGTCCTCGTCCCTATTCTTATGGTAGGTGTCGCCGTAGACGAACAGCACGAACAACGTCCCCAGGACCGGCAGATGGCCGACGAGCTCCGGCGCGCCGAGGAAAAAGATGCTCGCGAGGAACACCGGGACGAGCGCGACCGCCGTCGCCCTGGTCAGGAACCCGAGAATCTCGAACAAACCGATGGTCGACTCGACGACGAAAAGGCTGAACACGTATGCCTCGCGCGACATGCTGATGCCGAACGCCTGCAGGATGACGTAGGGGTTCGACGACGGGAAGCGGTCGAGAAGGTCGAGGTGGAGGTCGGGCCGGCGCCATTTCAGGATCCCGAGCCAGAGGATGGTGAAGCCGGTGAGCGTGCGAAGGACGAGATACGCCCACTTGCGCTGCGCGGGAGTGGTGAGGATGGGCTTGCCGAGGAACCAGTCGAGCGAATACCGCCCGCGCGCGAAAAAAAGGAGGAACACCGCGATGCCGACGAAGTTCGCGTAATCGAGAGGCTCGATGAGCGGATGGAGCAGGAACGCGGCGCCGAAGAGCGCGAGCAGCCCGATCGCGGCGGCCGGCGTGAAGAGGCCGACGAGGAACAGCCCGCCGATGACGGCCTCCGCGGAACGCAGCATCGTCCCGGCAATCCCCGGCGGAAGCGGATAATTCGTCGCCAGGAGCTGTCCCCGCCAGGCGACGAACAGCAGTGTGAATCCGGTCGTCATCGCGAGGACGGGCGCGGCATAGTCCCTCCACGGCCGGATCTTCGCCTCGATCGCGGCGTACCACGCCGAACGTTCGTACCACCGGTCGACGAAATACCCGGCGACGGCGACGACCAGCACGGCCGCGGCGGCGGCGATGGTGGCGGGGTTCAGCGTCCGGTAGAACTCGGGCACCGCGTAGCGCACGGGTTCGAGCGGCACGAACCATTTCTCGTGGGCCTGGGCGGCGGGGATGAGGGCGTCGAGCAGCGCGCGGATGGGATGCATAGCAGCGCCATTATACCATATGGCGAGGGCCGCGGATGAAAAAACCCGGCGCATGGCGCCGGGCCGTCCGTCACTCGCAGCGGCATCCGGGATCGAAATCCAGGTTGCAGCCGTCCGTGCGGGGCGAAAGATGCATGATGGTGTGGCCCCACCGCCACGAATAGCCGCCGCCCATGTATCCGTAGGCGAGCTGGTCGTAGGTGACGTCGAAAACGCCGTAGAAAGGATCGATGACGTGGAACTGGGCTCCGCCGCCGCTCACGAGCGACGGCTGGTAGCCGGTCACCATGACGACGTGACCCGCGAACGAATTGAGATAGCCGACGATGATCGGCCGCCCGTTCGAGATCTCCGTCTTGATCTGCGCCTCGCTGATGGCGGAGCCGAGCGCGTAACCGTGGATGTGGAGCACCGTGCCGAGCATGTACTCCATCTGCGGCTGGGGCGCCGGCTGGTCGCACGCAGGGTAGGAACACGCCGCGTAGTCGCAGCAGGCGGGATACTGGAAGCCCGCTTTGATCGACGCGAGCGTGCACTCGTCGACGGCGACGCCGTAGTATTGCGCCGCCATCGTGATGGTGGCCGCCCAGCACCACTCCTGGCATTGCTGCGGAAGCGCCGGGACGGGCAAGTACACGCGGGACAGGCTGATCGGCAGATGATCGCCGCAGTAGCCGTTCGGGCCGCCGCCGTCGGGTCCGGGCGGGCAATCCGCCGAACACGCGTAGTGGGTTTCGCCCTCGGCGTAATCGCAGCGGCCGTCGCCGCAGTACCCCCGGTCGGGGCCGCTCGGGCCGCAGCCGACGGCGAGCGCCGTCGCGATGAACGCGATGAGCAGACCGTGGAATGATCGCATGACGTTTCCTCCTGCTTGGTCGTGCCGCGCACGGACGCCCTACTTTGCCAGCGCGAACCGATCCGCGTCAAGGCCGCGCGGGAAAGAAAAACCGCCCCGCAGCATTGCGGGGCGGCATGTCGTTCAGGCGAGCGTGTCGGGGACGTGCTTCTCGAGCTCGTCCAGCCACATCCGCGCCGTCGCGTCCGACGGCATGCGCCAGTCGCCCCGCGGCGAGACCGCCGTGAGCCCCACCTTGGGGCCGTCCGGCAGGCAGGACCGCTTGAACTGGTTGCCCACGAACCGCGAGATGAAGAGACGAAGCCACTTCTTGATCGCGGCGATGTCGTACTTCCCCGCGAAGGCGTGGAGCGCGAGCCGCGCGATGCGCGAGGGCCGATAGCCCCAACGGACCGTGCAGTAGCCGAAGAAGTCGTGCAGCTCGTAGGGGCCGATCTTCTCCTCCGTCTTCTGCGCGATCTTGCCGTGCTCGTCGGGCGGCAGCAGCTCGGGGGAGATCTCGGTGTCGAGGATGTCCAGGAGGACTTCCTTGACCCCGGCCTCCTTCTCGTAGATCACCTCCGCCGTCCAGCGGATGAGGAACGAGATGAGCGTCTTGGGCACGCCGGCGTTGATGCCGTAGTGGCTGGCATGGTCGCCGAACATCGTGCACCAGCCGAGCAGGAGCTCGGAGAGGTCGCCGGTGCCGAGCACCATCGCCCCTTCGAGCCCGGAAACGGAGAACAGCACGTGCTTGCGCGACCACGCCTGCACGTTCTCGAAGAACGTACGGCGGCGTCGCGAGTCGGCGTCTTCCCGTCCCGCGGCGATGCCCGACTTGATCTCCGCGATGAACGCGTCGACGTCGCCGATGCCGAGGTCGCGGAAGGTCTGCGCCGAGAGGTCGCGGATGGCGATCTCCTTGAACGTGGCGCCGATCGCCGTGATGAGGCGGCAGGCGTTCGCGTACGTCCGGCCGGTCGTGCCGAAGCCGGGCATGGTGACGCCGATGATGTCCGTCCGCGGCAGCTTGAGCAGGTCCATCGCGTGCGCCGCGACGAGCAGCGCGAGGGTGGAATCCTGCCCGCCGGAGACGCCGATGACGACCTTGCGCATCGCAGGCGGCAGCGACATGAGCTTCCGCGCGAGCGCCGTGGCCTGGATCATGAAGGTCTCGCGGCAGCGCTCATCGCGCCGCTTCGGGTCCCTCGGGACGAACGGGTGCGGATCGACGTTCCGGAGGAACGTCCGGAACGGATCCGCGGCCCTCGCGTACGCCACGCGGTGTTCGAACGCCACGGTCCGAAACGCGCGGCGATGGTCGCTCGCGTTCTGGTGGAACGAGCTCTGCCGCATGCGGTCCTGGAGGAGCGACTCGAGGTCGACGTCGACCACGATGCGCGTCCCTGCGAGGCCGAACCGTTGGGTCCGCGCGAGCATCGCGCCGCGCTCGGCGACGTAGCCGTCGCCGTCCCACGAGAGGTCGGTCGACGATTCGCCGAATCCGGCGGCGCTGTACATCTGCACGGCAAGATTGCGCCCGGAGGACGCCTCGACGAGCTGTTCGCGGTATCCGGCCTTGCCGATGGTGATGTTCGAGGCCGAGAGGTTCGCGAGCACCGTCGCGCCCGCGAGGGCGGCGACGGTCGACGGCGGGATGGGGACCCAGATGTCCTCGCACACTTCCATGTGGAGGACGAACCCGGGCTTGTCCTTGGCCGCGATGAGCACGTCGTTGCCGAACGGCACGCGGTCGCCGAGGACCGCGATATCCGCGCTGCGCGCCTCGATCGCCCGCGCGAAATGCCGGAGCTCGTAGAACTCGCGGTATTCCGGCGGATACGACTTCGGCGCGACCGCGAGCACGTGGCCGTTCTGGAAGGCCACGGCGCAGTTGTACACGGCGTCGTCGACGACGAGCGGCATGCCCGCGGCGACGAGCATATCCCGCCACTGCGCGGACTTCGCGAGCAGCGACCCGAGCGCCCGGAGGGCGGCCTCGAGCAGCGTCTGCGAATGAAACAGGTCGCCGCAGCTGTAGCCGGTGAGGCCGAGCTCGGGACACAGGGCGAAACACGCGCCGTCGCGGTATGCGGCGACGAGCGCGTCGGCATGTGCCTCGGCGTTCGCGGCCGGATCGGCCACGGTCACCGCCGGTATCACGACGGCGACGCGGCTGAAGCCGTGATCCAGCACGTTGAGAAAATCGTCCATGGCGTTCTCCTTCATACGGATGCGGGTTGAGATGTGAAAAGGAGCTTCCTCCTTTCCTGAGCCTCCCATCGCATGAGGGGTTCGGGAAAGGGCGGGCGCGCAGTCTTGTCAGACTGGCGCCCGCGAGGGAGACGGACGATGCGTTCAGGGCGGATCCTTGGGCAGCGGGTCGTCCTCGTCGAGGATGACGCGCACCAGGGACTCGTCGAGCGAGAGGACCTCGAACGGCTTCTGCCCCGCGACCTTGGCCGCGATGAGCGGGCAGGAGTCGGTGATCCAGACGTGCGTGAAGCCCGCGTCGATGAACCGCTTCCACGATTCCTTCGGGAAGCTGCCGTGCGTCGCGTAGGCGCTCACCTCGGTGGCCCCGGCCGCCTCGAGGGCGTGCCGGCACTCGAGGATGGTGCCGCCGGACTTGATGATGTCGTCGACGATGACGACGTGCCGCCCGCGCGGATTGCCCTCGGCGATGGTGACGATGCGCTTGTCGCCGTCGCGCACCTTCTCGCAGATGATGAAGGGGTACCCCTCGAACATCTTGCCGAAGCGCTTCCTCGCGCCGAAGTCCGGGAACGCGATCGAGACGCCGGTCATCCCTTCGAGGCGCCGCTTCAGGTACTTCGTGCCGGTCTTGAGGCGCGGCACGATGTTGTCCCCGAAGTAGAAACGCTGCTGGAGGGTGTGGACGTCGTAGATCACGATCTCCGCGGGCCCTTGGCCGCAGATGGGCGTGGCCGAGAGGACGCGGACGAGCGTCTTGGCGGTGGCCACCTGGCCCTCGTCGTCGACGCGCTCCATCGTCCCCGTCGGGAAGTACGGCAGCAGGATCCGGAAGATCAGCGCGCCGCCGCGGGTCAGGGCCCAGATGGCCGAGATCTGCTCGAAGATGTCGCCCGGCTCGTCGAACGACGCCAGGAAGGCGACGTTCGAGCGCCGGATGCGGCGCTGCTTCTGGATGTAGATGTCCGGATAGCCGTCCTCGAACCGCTTCCACGAAATCTCTCCGAGCGTGATGCGCGGGTCCCTCGTGGCGATGCGCTTCGCGAGGTCCGCCATCTGCGGACAGTGGAACAGAATCGCTTCCATTGATTCCTCCGGTCGTGTGTGAATGTGCGGCAAGCCTTCGCCTGCGGGCGCCGCCCCCCCCGTCGGCGACCCCAGAAAA
>JAVHQX010000025.1:5691-19309 GCA_036171355.1 Patescibacteria group bacterium
GACCGGGCATGATGCCCGGTCACCGCGACGATCAGTACGTGCACTCGACGCGTTCGCCTTCGACGGCGCCGAAGACGCGCGTGAAGCGCTCGACGAGCTCCGCGGGGCCGGTGGCCTTGGCGGGGTTGTCGGACAACTTCACGGTCGGCAGGCCGCAGGACTCCGTCGCCTTCATGACAAGCGACAGGGCCTTGTAGCCGAGGTCGTTCGTCAGGTTCGTACCCCATCCGTAGAGGAGGCCGATCCTGCCGTTGAACCGGCGATGAAGGCGCTCGATGACCTCGATGTCGAGGCCGTCGCTGTAGACGACGCCCTTCGACGCCGGGTCGATGCCGAGTCCCTGGTAAAAGGCGATGGCCTTCTCGCCGAACGCCTCGGGGTCGCCCGAGTCGTGACGCAGCCACTTCCACTGCGCGGCCTGCTCCGGGGCGAGGTCGCGGAAGAAGAAGTCGGACCCGTAGGTGTCGGTCAGCGCCACGGAGAGCGCCTCGCCGTACATGTTCCACCAGTCCTTGAGGACGCGGTTGTGCGATCCCCGCAGCTCGTCGTCCGAACCGCGATAGATGCCCGAGTAGATCATGTACAGCTCGTGAGCGAACGTGCCGCTCGCCTTCAGCCCGTAGGCCTTCGCGAGGCGGACGTTCGAGGTGCCGACGAGCTGCGTCGGGACCTCGTCCATGAGGACGTTGAGCACGGTCTCCTGCCAGGTTCCGCTGAAGCGGCGGCGGTTGCCGAACTCGATTATCCGCGCGTCGGGCATGGCCTTGAGCCGCGCGATCTTCTCGCTGAGCCGGCGCGAACCCTCGCGCCAGAACGCGTCTTCGCGCTGCGCGTCTGCGTCGACGCCGTCCTTCGCCATGAGCTCGCGGTAGTAGAGCTCGTTGACGATGTTCAGGAGCATCGTCTCCCACCAGATGGCCTCGGGCCAGGGGCCCGCGGTCTCGATGCGGAACTGGCCGCCGGCCTTCTCGACGGAGACCTCCGGCAGGCGGAGGTCCGCCAGGAACGCGACGAACCCCGGAGTGAACAGCCCCTTCGGATGCTGCGGGCAGTCGTTCAGAAAGGCCAGCTCCTCTTCGGTGAAGCGGAGCGACCGGACGT
The DNA here is from genome assembly GCA_036171355.1 of Patescibacteria group bacterium. Classification (GTDB taxonomy): domain Bacteria; phylum Patescibacteriota; class Patescibacteriia; order SG8-24; family SG8-24; genus JAHFIW01. The sequence continues at coordinate 6,793 of JAVHQX010000025.1, forward strand.
GCTCGATCTCCTCGCGGAGCCGCGACTCGGGGACGATGTCCGCGAGCGGCACCGAAACGGTGCGGTTGGTGAACCCGTACCGCACGGGGACGTCGCGGTGCAGCGACCAGACGAGCTGCGCCATCGTGAACTTGTAGAAGTCGGGCTCGAGCAGCGAACTGATGATCGGCTTCATGGCGTTCTCCTCTCCGCGTCGCCGCGGAGGTGAAGGCACGCTTGCGCGTGCGCGTTGGTGAAAGGTGCGGACCCCCAAGCGGAGCTTCGGGGCGGACATCCGACGCCGAACGGTTCGGCGGCGGGTCTCCGGAAAACGAGGTCCCGGAGCCTGCCGCTTGGCGGGCTCCGGGGCGATGATGAGGGAAGGAACGGCTACAGGCCGTCTTTTTCGTCGGTGCGCGGCATGCGCTGCAGCTCCATGATGACGACCTCGCGCAGGAGGACGTCGAGCGATCCGTGGCGGACCCCTCCGTCCCTGAGCATCTCCGCGGCTTCCACGAAGGTGATCTCGCGGGTCACGATGCGCTCGGTGTCGTCGCCCTCCGGAACGACGCGCGGCGAGTCCTTCGTGACGTAGGCGAGGAAGCAGACGTGCCGCTCGGTCGTGCCGCCGACGGACACGAAGTGGTCGGCGACCTTCTTGAGCTGGAGCGGCGTGATGACGATGCCGGTCTCCTCGCGGAGCTCGCGGATCGCCGCCTCCTCGGGCGTCTCGTCGCCGTCAATCATGCCTGCGGGGACGTCCGTCGCGTGGACGGCGCCGGCCGGCAGGATGAGCTCGTCCTGGCACCGGCCTTCGGTCGCGGCGATCGCGAGCGCGGCCTTGGCGGCGGGCACGGTCATGAAGGCCATATTGGGTCTCGGCTGCTCCACGAGGTAGAGCACGCCGCGAGCCCAGTCGACGGGCAGGACCATGACGGCGGAGCCGCGATGCATGAACTCCATGCGGTGCGGCGAGCCGTCAATGGCGTAGCTGAAGACGCGGAGGTAGCCGCGCCGTTCGAGGCGCAGGTCGCGGATGCGGTATTCGCCGGCGAGCAAGCCGACGCGGCTGATCTCTTTGGCCATGATGCGTTTCCTTTCGAAGGTGCGGGCCCGGCTGAGCCGGGAGGGACCGATCTTCCGAAGACGACGGTTCGTCTGCGGAAGAAAGGGGGCAAGCGCTGCTTGCCCGATGAAGCCTTACGGCTTCGGGAAAAGGTCCTCGGCGAGCTTGGCCGTCATGTCGCGGTGCGGCGTGAAGGCGAGCTCGACCGCGGCGGTGCGGCTGACGCGGACGCGCATCGCGACGACGGTCCCCTTATCCTCGCCGTCGACGAAGGCCCGGAGCGGGCGCTTCGCGGCGTCGAGGGTGCGAAGGCCGGCGGACGACTGCATCGAGAGCGGGACGGACTTCCATCCGCGCGGCTCGAGCACGTTGTTGCCGACGAGCAGCCAGGCGTTCGCGTCCACGAGGAGCGGCGTCGCGCCCATGGCGCGCGCGTACGCGGTCGAACCCGCGGCGGAGGCACAGAGCGCGCCGTCGCCGACGAGCTTCGGGATGCGCACGTGACCGTCGACGGACACCTCGATCCAGGAGCACTGGCCGACGCACTGCACCCAGGCGTCGTTGAACGCGTAGTGCCCGTCGACCGAACCGTCCTCCCGCTCGCACTCCACGTAGAGGAGCGGCAGGAGCTGCACGTGCAGCCGGTCGAAGAGGTACGACGGATCGACGATGTCCGCGGCGTCGTTCAGGAGGTAGCCCTTGTGGCCGGCGTTCACGCCGATAAAGGGCAGCCGCCTGCGCCAGTGCGTGCGGATGGCGTGCAGCATGGTGCCGTCGCCGCCGACCGCGATGACGCAGTTCGCGTCGCCGGGAGCGGCCGCGTAGTCCGCGAACCGTCCGGCAAGCCGCGCCGCGTTCGGATTGCGCTCGTCGTGGAAAACGATTGCCTTCGGACGCGGCAGCGACAATTCCGTCGTCCGCGCGGCCATCGAGCCGCGATAGAGGTTGTAACGCTCCATGTAGGCGGCGACCTCGGGGACGACGAGCCCGTCGACGGATTCGCGGCGGAAGGCGCGTTCGCGGATGACCGTGCTCGAGCCGGACCGCTCCGGCGCGAACACGACGTGCCGCGGCGGAAGGTCGGCGGGATCGTACGGATAGCCCGCGCGCTCGATGACGGCGAAACGCGCGTTCCGCCAGAGCTCGTCGCCGCGGTGCCACTGCGTCTGGATCGGCGACGTGCCGTCCTTGCCGCCGGCGATGAACTCGGAACCGATGACGTGCCAGGCCTCCCCCTCCTCGCGCGACGCGTAGCGCTCCTCGAGCGCGTGCGTGCGGGTGAAGGTGGCGTGCTCGAGATCGAACAGGTCGACCTCGAGCCCGGGAATCCCGCGGAACGTCATGTCGGCCATCGCGGCCCGGTGCACGGGTTCGATGTCGTTGGTCGTCGCCTTATCGGGCCTGGGCCCGCACGGCACGACGATGGTCTTGTCGAAGCGGAACGCGCCGGACTTGTCCGTCCCGGTCGCGATCGTCTCGGCGATCTCGCGATGATGCGCGGCGGCGGGATTGTAGCTGCCGCCGAACACGGCGTACCGTCTGGACATGGTCGACCTCCGTGAATGGTGTTTGTCGGCGTCGGATGTGGAATGAACGGCCGCGCATGGGGATGCGGGGCACGCCGCGCCGCCCGACCGCGTCGGAAAGCATGGCGTGCTCCGGAAAAAGGAGGGGGCGCGGACCGCGACGTGCGGCCCGCGCCCTGGAGGAGAAAGGATCAGCCGACGACGTCCGCCGTGGTGATGACGCGGACGCCCGCCTTGGCGAGCGCGGCGCGCATCGCGTCGACGGTGCCGGGCAGACCGACGGAGCGGGTGGCGTCCTCAACGAGGTAGACCTCGGCGAAGCCCTCCGCGACCGCGTCGAGCGCCGACCAGCCCACGCAGAAGTCGAAAGCCAGGCCGTCGATGAACACGCGTTCGATGCCGTCGTCGCGCATCGTCGCCGCGAGCCCCGTCGTCTGCATGAGGTTGTCGCGGAAGCCGCTGTACGAATCGCACTTCGGATCGTAGCCCTTGATGAGCACGAGGTCGAAGTGGCCGTTGACGGCGTTGTACAGGTCCGGGTGCATGTCGGCCTCGACCGACCCGGCGATGCCGTGGTCGGGCCAGAGCGTCTGCGACTTCACCATGGCGACGTACGCGCGGAGGTCGTGGAGGTCGAACAGCGCGCCCCTGGCGATGCCGTTCTTCTTCTCCGTCCATCCGCGGATCGCTTTCTCGTCGAGCTGCGCGTAGGCCGGCAGGCCGATGTAGGAGCTCGCGAGGGAGATGTGCCCGTACGGGTGCTGGTCGAGCGTCGCGTAGATCCGGCCCAAGGTGTCGAAGCGCGCCTGGAGCGCGAGCACGGACGAGATGATCTTGTCGCCGTCGGCGACCGCGAGCCCGCCTCCGGGCATGAACGTCGGCTGCACGTCGACGTGCAGGAGCGCGTCGGACGGAAAAATCTCGATCTTCTGGCTCATGACTGATCCCTTTCTCGGGTTGTGGAAGGTCCGAAGTCCGCCGGAATAAGGCAAGTCGCCCGCGTCCGGAGAACGGCTGATATTGGCTTTTTTTACCGGAAAAGTCAAGCGTTCCGGAAGGCCAGCCGCGGCCAATTTCCGCGCCGTTCCGCGCGGACCGGGAACCGCCTCCGCAGGACCCCGATCCGGGCGGACCGCCCGCGCTACAGGAGCACGACGTGCGCCAGTCTCCGCGCCGCGAACCGGAAGAGTTCGGCCGGCCGATGGGCGCCGCCTTTCTCCGATTTTCCCGTGGATTCGAGCAGCTTCGACGCCAGGACCTTCTTGCGGAAATTCCGCTTGTCGAGGCGCCTGCCGAGGATCGATTCGCAGACGGATTGCAGGTCGGCCAGCGTGAACGTCTTCGGAAGCAGACTCCAGACGACGTTGGTGTAGCCGAGTTTGGCGCGGATTCGCGCGGCGGCGACGCGGGCGACCTCGCGATGGTCGTAGGCGAGCGGCGGCAATTCCGCGACGGGCCACCAGCGCACGTCGGCGTATTTCTCGACGGTCCGCAGCTCCACGCCTTCGCTCGGCATGAGCGCGAAGTACGCGACGCTGACCACGCGGCCGAACGGGTCGCGGCCGGGATCGTCGAACGTCCCGAGCTGCTCGAGATACGCCTCCTTCATGCCGGTCGCTGCGGCGAGGATGCGGCGCGCCGCTCCTTCGCACGCCTCGTCGTCCTCAAGAAGGCCGCCGGGGAAAGCCCACCGGCCCTCGAACGGCTTCTTCTTCATCTGGATGAGCAGCGTCTTGAAGACGCCATCCTGCACGGTGAAAATCGCCGTGTCGACGGCCAGCTTGATGTCCTGTGTCGAAAGATGTTTCGCCATAGAGTTAGTGTAAAGTAAACTAAAAGTACCTCTTCGGGCGTCCGGCGTCAAGGAGGAGGAACGATACGGGGACAGGGCTCGGATTACAGATGTCAGTTATCAGTCATCAGTGGGCAGTAGGCGGAAAAGAAAAAGCGGCCCGACAGGCGTCGGACCGCTTCAGTTCGCGAATCCCACCGGACCGAGTTCGGTGCCGTCGGGCGCGACGCACCGGACGCGGATCCAGTCCTCCCCCGCTCCGTAGGCTTCCCGCGGGAAACGGACGGTGACGACCGTCTGCGGGCGGGCCCCCTCGTCCTCGACCGTGAAGGTCACGGCGACGAGGCCGTACCTCACGAGGTCGCGGGAGATGAGCGAGCGAACCGCGTCGACCGTCGCCAGGTCGAGGCCGGAGCGGCCGCCGCCAGGCAGATCACGGCCGTAGATCTCGATGAGCGGCGTGTTGTCGGCGGTCGCCGCGTCCTTCCCTTGCGGCGTGAGATGCCGCCGGGTCGCCGCGTCGTAGACGGTCCACGCCTTGCCGAGGACGAACGCCTTCGCGGTCATCGGGAGCGCGGGGATGACGTGCGTGACGCCCTCGCCGAGCGCGTCGTAGTTCGCGCCGAGGCCGCGCCAGACCCTGAGCGCCTTCTCCTTCGCGGGATCGGGCCAGGCGAACGGGCCCTTGAGATCCGCGCGATGCGAGAGCAACGCGGATCTGCCGCGGCCGAACCTGCCTGTGAGCGCGTCGACCACCTGCGCATACGCGTAGAGCACGCGCTCCAGATGGAAACGCTGGCCCTTCACGAGGGCCGCGCCGCCGGAGATGACCGGCGCCGCTTTGGAAAAGAACATGGCCTCCTCCTTCAGTTCTGCAGGCCGTCCGGCTCGGGATCGCCGCCGTCGGACGAAACGCAACGGACGTTCAGCCAGTCGCGCCCCGCGCCGTAGACGGCGTGCGGAAGCGTGATGAACGCGTGGTCCGAGAGGCCGGACGCCGCGGACGCCGGCACGTTGATGGTCGTACGATCGAAATCGAGACGCAGGTCGCGCAACGACGGACCGCCGACGAGCAGGCCGACCTCGTCCATCAAGTCGCCGGAAACGAGACCGTGCGAGCCGTCGGCTTGGAGGCCGCCGTACACGCAGATCGTCGGGACCGGGTCGAGCAACGAGACGTCGTCGCCGTCGGGCGTGGTGACCGCGCCGGTCGCCGCGTCCTGCACGCACCAGGTCTTGCCGAGCAGGTACGCCTTGAGGACGATGCCGCCCATGGGATGCAGGAGCGGTTCGTCCACGACGTCGTGGATCTCCCGCAGCTGCGTCCAGATCTGCCGCGCCAGCGCCTTCCCGGGCTCGGGCCACGGGAAGCGGCGTCGCGCCTCGGCACGCGCCGTCGTCACCGACGTCGCGCCGAAGCGTCCCGCGAAAACGTCGACGAGCCGCTCGTACGCGGCCAGCGTCTTCCGGAGGTCGTACTTCGGGCCCATGATGATGGCCGACTGTCCGACGATGGTAGGTTTCATCGCGTGTTCCTTGTCCGAAAAGGGGTTGAAAAGACCGCGATGTCACCTTGGCATGCGGGTGGAGGAAGTCAAACGGGATCGGAGACTGGAGACCGAAGACGGGAGATGGGATGCAGGGGCCGCGCCGCCCTCCCTTCCTGAATCCTGAATCCTGAATCCTCATAAAAAGACGGGGCCGCACGGCCCCGTCTTTTCCCGTACGCGGCGATCAGCGCCGGATCTGGAAGACGAACGATTTAAGGTATGCCGACTCCGGGAAATAGACCGACGCCGGATGGTCGGGGGCCTGGCGGACCACGTCGAGCAGGTCGAGCCGCACGCCCGCCTGCACCGACGCGCGGCGCAGGATGAAGGCGAAATCCTCCTCGTCCAGGAAGTGCGAGCAGCTCGAGGTGACGAAGACGCCACCGTCGCGCACGAGGCGGAGCGCGGCGCGGTTCAGGAAATGGTAGGCCTTCTTCCCCTCCTCCTCGTCTCGATGCGACTTGATGAGCGCGGGCGGATCCATGAGCACCATGTCGAACGACGGCTCCGCTTGCGCAGACAGGTACTGGAAGACGTCGGATTCCTCCGTGGCGAAGACATGGGGTTCGATGCCGTTCATCTCGGCGTGGCGCACGCAGCCCGCGAGCGCGGCCGCGGAACTGTCGACATGCAGGACGGACTTCGCGCCGCCCTTCATCGCGGCGATGCCGGCGGCGCCGGTATACGAGAAGAGGTTGAGCGTCTCGCGGCCCTTGGCGAACCGCGCGATCGACTGGCGGAGCGATTTCTGATCGAGAAAGAATCCGGTCTTCTGTCCGGCCATGACGTCGGCCGAAAAGGCCATGCCGCCCTCGACGAAGTTGACGGCCTCGGGGACTTCGCCGGCCAGGACGCCCGTTTCGTCCTTGAGCGCCTCTTCCTTGCGGACGGGCAGGTCGCTGCGTTCCACGATGGCGTCGGGCGAAAAGACGTCCTTGAGCGCCGCGACGACCTCGCCGCGGAGGCGGTCGATGCCGGCGGTCGAGATCTGCACGACGAACGTGCCGCGATAGCGGTCGACGACGAGGCCCGGGACGCCGTCAGCCTCGCCGAACACGACGCGATAACCGTCCGTCGGGGTGCCCGTGCCGTAGCCGAGCAGCGCGCGACGGGCGTCCGCCTCCCTGAATTTCGCGGCGAACCAAGCCTTGTCGATGACGACGTCGGCGTCGCCGAAGGCGAAGACGCGGACGGCGATGGACGACTTCGCCGAGTACGTACCGGTGCCGATGACGGTCCCCTTTTCGTCCGCGACGCGGATGAGGTCTCCGTGCTCGACGCCCTCGGGGCGTTTCACGAGCGCCCCGGAGAAGATCCAGGGGTGGCGGAAGAGGACGTTCTTTTCCTTGCCGGACTGTAGCATGACGATCGGATACGACATATGCGTGCGTAAAAAAATTCGTTATTCGTTGACGATGGACGGTACCACGCGGGACCGGCGGCGTCAACCGTCGGGCTTGCGCCGCCGCGCGGGCGCGGCTAAAGTCCGTCTGAAGGAGGGCGGCATGCCCGAATCACCCAAGGAACGGCTCCGCGGCCTGCTCGAACGCATGCCGCTCGACAGGCAGCACAAGGACAATCTTCTCCGCGACCTGGAAACGAGGGATGACGCGAAAGCGGCGAGCCTCGTCGACGACCTTGCACGGAACGTCGAGACGCACGAGGCCCGCGCGAATCCTCCCAAGACCAAGGCGTGAATCCCTCTCATGAGCCGCCCGCGCGGCTCTTCTTTATATGCGCGCGTTTGACGGCGCGCCCGCGGTCTGAAACCATGCCTGTACGTGTGGGTACCAGGAGGTTACGACGGCCCATGGCAAGAATAGTCTCATTCGCGATCCCGCCCTTTCTCATCGCGCTCTGTTGCATCGCCGCCGACGCGTGCACGACGACGTACGTGCGCGTCCCGGCGGTCTGTCCGCGCGACCGCCTCTGTCTCGACGACGGACCGAACGCCGCCGCGCGCCAGGCCGATTTCATCCGCCGCCACGCCGAAGCGACCGTCGAGGTCCGCGGCACCCGCTACCTGCCGAACCAAGGCGCCCGGACGAACCGCGGCATCGGCGCGCTCATCGGCGCGAAGGGTTACGTCCTCACTGCGTATCACCTGATCGACGGCGCCGAGACCGTCACCGTCACGCTCCGCACGGCCTCGCCGGACGGCGGCGCGACGGACGGCCGCGACATCCCCGCGATCCCGCTCGTCCTGTCGCGCGACGAGGACGTCGCGCTGCTGATCCTTCCGCCGCTTGAACGCCTGCCGCGCTCCTTCCCCGTCCGATACGGCCCGGTGATCGGGGGCGACGACGTCCGCTTCATCGGCGCCGGTTCCTCGATCAGGCGCGGCCGCGTCACCGACGCGGACGTCACCGCGGGCATCAACCGCTCGTTCGCCGAAGCTTCGGTCTCCGCGACGGGCGCCGACGCCGGAGCTCCGCTCATGAACGTCTGCGGCGAGGTCGTCGGCGTGGCCATCGGTCCCTACGGCAAGAAGGGCGCGCTCCGCTTCGTCGCGCTCGAACAGGCGCTCCAGGCGCTCTCCGTCACTCCCGCAGATCTCCGCTGACCCCGACCCCCGTGTCGGGGTTTTTCTTTCTCAAAAAACGGCGGCTATGCGCCGCCGTGCTCCTTGAGCAGTTCCGCGAACTTCTGTTTCGCCTTCTTGATCTTGGGGGTGATGATCGCCCGGCAATACGGCTGCTCTTTGTTCCGCGCGTAGTACTCCTTGTGATAGTCCTCCGCAGGATAAAACGCTTCGAGCAGCTTGATCTCCGTCACGATCGGCTGCCCGCCCGGCGACGGCTTCTCCAATTCCGCGATAGAGCGCTCAGCCGCCTTCTTCTGCGCCTGGTCCGCGTAGAGCACCACGGATCGGTACTGCGTCCCCACGTCGTTCCCTTGCCGGTTCAGCGTCGTCGGGTCATGCGTGGCGAAGAAGACCGTCAGCAGGTCCTCGTACGCGATCACCGCCGGATCGTACTCGATACGGATGACTTCCGCGTGCCCCGTCGTACCGGTGCAGACCTGCTCATAGGTCGGATTCGGCACGAAACCTCCTGCGTACCCCGGACCGACCGAGCGCACGCCGCGCAACATCGTGAAGACCGCTTCCGTGCACCAAAAACATCCCCCGCCGAATACCGCTCGCGCCATGATTTTCGTGATGATGGATGAATGAGCGAAGGAAATGATACCAGCTTCGCGCCGGCCCGCCTACTGAAAAACCGCCCCTTCGGGCGGTTTCAGGAAACGATCGCGGCGGCAGGCCCGAGCAGGCCCGGGTGCCAGATCTCCGGCATCTTCGGCACGGCCATGGCGCCGGTCGCGCCCGCGGAAGCGAGCACGGACCGCATGCGCCAGTACTCCATGCGGAAGTCGCGGGTCCCCGCGCACCAGCCCGCGGGATCCGCCTCGGCGCGGCGCAGGACCTCGTCCGGCGCGAACCGGCGGAACTCGTCGACCTCGCCCGGCTGCGGGATGAATTCGTGCGCTTCGCTTTCGCTGATGGTCACGAACTCGCGCGCCCAGAGCCGTGCGCGGTCGATGCGGGTGGTCCTCCATGGCAGGAGCGACCTGGCGTCCCGCTGCATCCCCGACTCCTCTGCCAGCTCCTTGCGGGCGTTGGATTCGTAGGTCTCGCCGACGGCGACGTGGCCGCCGAGATGGGTCGACCAGACGCCTGGCAGCCGCTCCTTGGCGGCGGACCGCTTATGGCAGAGGACGAATCCCTGCGGGCTGATGACGTAGACGTTCGTGGACCGGCACCAGGCCCCGGTCGCGATGGCTTCGGCACGGGGCAGCGCCTGTCCGAGCGGTTCACCCGTCTCCGGGTGGACGATTTGCAGCATTTCCTTCATTCGTTTCGGCTTACGGTGAATAACAAAAAACTCTTTCCGATATACGGCAGAGTCCCGCGGCGCGACTGCAGTGCACGATGCGAGACAAGGGAGGCTCGTCCGCTTGTCTCAAGGTCTTCGGCGTGTTCGGTCCGGTTTGGACCGTCGGTCCAAACCCGTGAACAGGCTTCAATCTTGAGGCAAATACGCACCTCATCGGCATGAGAGCAAGAAAAACGGCCTTTGTCGAGCCCCGGCGGGACGGCGGCCGGCCCCCGCTGACGCCGCCTTTTTGCTATACTGGAAGCGGAATTCACCCATCCCAAGCGTATGAAGCCATGCAAACCGGCATTCGCGGCGGTCATCGCGTCCACGATCGCCTGGTCGCTCTCGCTTTTCACGCTCATGTCCCCCGCGATCGCGTCGGCCGCGACCTCAGGGAGTCTCGTCAGGGCATCGACGCACGCCGTGTATTACGTCGGCGCCGACGGCAAGCGTTACGTCTTCCCGAACGAAAAGACGTACAAGACCTGGTATGCGGACTTCGGCGCCGTGATCACCGTCACCGATGCCGAGCTCGCGGCCATGACGATCGGCGGCAACGTCACCTACAATCCGGGCGTCAAAATGGTGAAGATCACGACCGATCCGAAGGTCTACGCCGTCGACCACAACGGCACGCTGCGCTGGATCAAGACGGAATCGATCGCGGCGCAGCTCTACGGCGCGAACTGGAGCCAGCTCATCGACGACGTGCCGGACGCCTTCTTCATCAACTACATGCTGGCCGCAGACATCGCCTCGACGGCGAATTACAGCCCGACGTCCGTCCGCGCCGCCGCGACGTCCATCAATGCCGACAGGAACATGGTCTCGTCCGGGACCTCGTCGGGCAGCGGCAGCTCTTCCGGCAACGCGATGCTCTCCATGAAGCTTCCTTCCACGCCCGCGGCGCAGACGTTCATCCAGGGCACGCAGGACGCCGCGATGTTCGGCATCACGCTGACCGCGTCCACGGGGGACGTCACGATCAGCGGCATCAGCGTGACCTGCTATGTCGACGGCAATCTCGACTCGTCGTTCAAACAGGGACAGGACAACGTCGGCGAGACGAAACGCTGCACCGACATCATCCCGTCCGCGTCGCTCATGGACGGCACGACATCGCTCGGCACGGCATCGCCGACTTCATCATCCGCTCCCGGCAACGGAGGCGTCATCCAGTTCTCCGGCCTGAACGTCCTCATCCCCGCGGGGCAATCCAGGACCTTCACCGTCAGCGCCGATCTTGCCGGCACCATCGCCAAGCTCAACGACCGCATCCAGCTGCGCGCGGCCGCGGCAAGCGACGTCATCGGACGGAACGCGGCGGGAAACACGGTTTCGCCGACCGGCGCGCCGCTCATCGGCCCCATCATGACCATCGCGCCGAACGGGACGGGCACCGCGACCGCCGCCCCGTCCGACGCCGATACGAGCGAGGGCGTGGTCATCGCCGGATCGTCGGAAACCGTGCTCGCCAAGTACCGCCTGACGGCGCAATCGGAAGACCTCAAGCTCGTGAAGGCCCGGATGCGGACGGCCGCCTCAGCGGCGCCGGCGATTCTCAGCGTCTCCCTCTATGACGGCGACGAACGGGTCGGCGGACCGGTCCCGATCGTTCCTGCGGGATACGCCGACTTGTCCGGCATGAACGTCCTCATCCCGAAAAACTCGTCGAAGACCGTCACGGTGAAGGCTACGCTGAACTCGGTCGGCCCTTCGGGCGCCGCGTCGGGAACGGACGTCACGATGACCTTCGATGACGGCGACGACGGCACCGGCTCGGCCAACGGCACGCTGGAAATCCGCGGCGCTTCGATCGGGTCCAGCACGCTCATCACGCACCTCGGCTCGCTGTCGGCGAATGACAGCATGGCGGGAGAGACCAAGATCATCCGCAAAACGCGGCCGACCGTCTCCCTCGCATCGCTCACGAGCACCGTGCTCACGAACGGCACGGTGCCGATCTTCCGCTTCACGGCCGCCGCCGACCCGGCGGAACAGGTCTCGCTGAAGAAGATCACGTTCCAAGCGAACATCAGCGACGGCGGCGGGACCGCGCTCGCGCTGTCCGGCGTCGGCGCCGACTCTTCCGTCCGCGAGGTCGGGCAGGGATCGGACATCGCCGGCCAGGCGAGCTTCTCGGGCTGCTCGGGCAGCGGAACGTGCACGATCAAAATCGCGTTCGCGAACGAGCAATCCATCGCCGCCGGTTCGTCGAAGACCTACGACCTCCGCGTGTACGTGAACGGCGCCGACCGCGTCGGAGAGTCGATCAGCGCGTCGATCCTCGGCGACGCGGCAGATGACACGGGGACGCTCACCGGCGCCGACCCCAATACCAAGGTCGCAGGAACCGCGTACGACTTCATCTGGTCCGACAACAGCGCCGTCCCCCATCTCGACACGGTGGGCGCAAGCTCCTCGGACTGGTCGACGGGGCGATTCGTGAAAGTCCTCCAATCGGACAGCGAGACGGTCCTGCGCTGACGATAAGAAAAAAGGCCCCTGTTCGGGGCCTTTTTTCGTCCGCCGTTCATTTCGCCGCCGACAGATTTTCGCACGGCCCGTTGAAATCCATGGTTTCCATGCTCGCCCATCCGGTGCCGGTACCCTTCAGGCTGCCGCTCCCCGCGTCGATCTTGACCCAGAACGCGCTGCGGATATCGGGAGTCCTGCCGACAGCCGCCGCGTAATCCCCGTAGCGCATGACGGTGCCGACTTTGGCA